>NZ_JACJDO010000023.1:24234-35542 GCF_014163535.1 Pseudoalteromonas sp. SR45-4 | reverse complement strand
ACTCAATGCTATTAGCAATGTGGAATAAATCTATAGCAGCTAAATACTCAATGCTATTAGCAATGTGGAATAAATCTATAGCAGCTAAATACTCAATGCTATTAGCAATGTGGAATAAATCTATAGCAGCTAAATACTCAATGCTATTAGCAATGTGGAATAAATCTATAAGCAGCTAAATACTCAATGCTATTAGCAATGTGGAATAAATCTATAGCAGCTAAATACTCAATGCTATTAGCAATGTGGAATAAATCTATAAGCAGCTAAATACTCAATGCTATTAGCAATGTGGAATAAATCTATAGCAGCTAAATACTCAATGCTATTAGCAATGTGGAATAAATCTATAAGCAAATCAAAGAGCATTTTAAAGAAGTAAGTTATCTTATTGCTTTTTATGGTGAACATATTGAAAAGTGGAATAAATCTATTGTAAATGATCTTATTTAAATGGAGCTGAATGCCAGTTACGGCAATAAACTTATATAAATCAAGATGGTATGCTGATTTGCCGCAGATCCACCGATCATTGATCTATCACTTGAATAGAGCTATATTTGCGTTGTTTCATATACTTTTAATTTAATTAGTATGATTTTATATATTGAACAATGAATACATTGTAGGTAGGAAGCTTAACGAATAGAACTACAGAAGTTTAAAAGAGAAAAGCCAGTCAAAGACTGGCTAATTATTTTGATTACAAAACCCAAAGATGAAACAGGTTGCCCCCTGTATCAACTTAATCACCAAATAACTTGGCGAATGTCGCTTTGCTGTTACTAATTATACTCTAAGTAACAGTTAGGTCAAATTTTCCTTGTTGAAGCATTATATTGCTTAAATTAAGGTAAAGTAAAAATGCCACATGCTGCGAAGGAACGAAATAAATTAAATTTACTCAGTTCAATAGAGCAAACCTATCCGATTACTATTCTTTCGGATGAGTCAGATAAAAAACCAAAAGAAATACACCTAACACAAAAACAAATATTCGATTTATTTAAAGAACATCTAATATCAGATAGTAAATCTACTCTCGCTTATGTACCTGGTTGCTTTTCAAAACAAATGTCACGAGCTGATGTGGACGTAAAACAGATCTCTATGCTTGTCTATGACATAGACTGTACAAGTGTTATGTACAGCTTAGAGTCACTAAAAAACAAACTAAAAAATTACACTTCAATTATTCATTCAACATACTCTGCTTCTTGGGAACACCCAAAGTGGCGCGTTATAATATTGCTTGAACAATCAATCGATCATGCACAATTCAAAAACGTTTACTTAAATGTAGCAAAGCATCTTGATATTGAGTTTGATTTAAAGTGCACAAACATAAATAGATTGTTTTACTTCCCCTCAGTAGACATACATAATGATTTTAGGCAAAGGCACATAAATAAAGCTAAGTTATTAAATGTAAAACCATTTTATGGTGTGCCAGCTCAAGTTAAAGATAATAGATCTAATTCTATTAATTATAATATTAAGCCTAAGTTAAAGAGAGTGAACACAGGATACGTTTCCTTTAGTTCAGTTGAAAACCACACAGGTAGTATTTGTGGCTATAGTATTCCTAAGCCTTTAAAAGCACCTTTTAGCCAATCTGATTTCGATAATTTACTTCTTAATCCCGGAGTTTGGCTGCAAGCAGCAAAATACTTAGGTTTGCCTTTAGATGGCATAACGCAGAATAAATCATTTTCAAAATCATTTTGTTCTATCTTACCGGGTGTAACTGATAACAAACCTAGTTGTTCTCTAGCACTTTTAACTTCAAACGATAGGCCAAGGGTTGTTTACCAAGCATTTAACGAGGAACATGAATCAAGTGGCAGGTCAGGGCCTGTAATAATTGATTTAGCGCGTGTTTATGCAATGTTATTTTCTGGCCGTAGAATAGAGCAGTCTGAATTTCCAGCAGCTACTCATAAAGTGTGGCTTACTAGATTATTAATGGCCAGTGGTGCGATTATACCTGAGCCAATTAAAGATTTACCGCCACTCCCAACCGAAATTCAGTTCTCAAATCGCTTATATGAAGGTTTTAAAGACTTATTGCGTTGTAAAAGGGCTTTCATAGAGCAAAAACATGATGCTACAGCGTTTAGCCTTACCTTTGCTTGCTACTGGTGCAAAATTGGCAACCGTAATACAGTAAAAAAATATACTCAAGCACTCTTAAATGCAGAGGTGTTAAGGTTTGTAGATAAATTAACGTTGCCGCGTGGAGTCATAATTCCGCTAATGATGCCTGCAGGGAAAACAGCAAAAATTTACAAGTTAAAACAAAGGGATATAAAAAATAAAGTAAAGCGCATAGAAAGCTCGGCGAATAAAAAGGTTATTGGTAGACAAGAGGGTAACCTTGGTCGAGTTAACACTAAAAATAACGGTCATAAAGATTCGCCAGTTAAAAACGATGGAAATTGCTTTGATTTGACGAGTAAATTTGGGCGTTCACCTTTATTTAGTGAGCTGGTTGGAGTTCGTGAGCGGGGCAAGAAACCAGTTTATTTGGATGTGTTATTAAATGAATGTAGTTTCTCATTTGATAATGTACTGTTTTCAATAGTTAATAATTCAAATTGCATGGATACCAATGAAGCACCTGAAATCCCTAAGTTGATGAAATACAGAGAGTAATTCTGTTTGTTAGCCCTGAACTGTAGTTATTGTATAAAAAGTATTGAAAGCGTAAGCAAGTGGTCGTAAAATGCAGCTACTTCATGTTTAAAATTAAGCGTTCATTCATTTATTTTGGTCAGGGTATTATGGATATTGGAATATTAGATAACAATAGTTACCGCTCGGTTCAAATAGCTCAAACTTCATTTATTCTCTCTATGCGTGACATAGCTAGAATAGATCCAGTAAGTGTGGCTTATTTGTTTAAAATTACAAAAGAAGAGGCAAAGAGATTGGCTGAAACCCCAGTTCATCTATTAGAAGAAGCTTTGCATTCAAGCCCACCATTATTAACAGTTAAAGGTCAGGATGGCCGCTGCCTGCGTGGAGCCAGCCCTATGGGTGCATTACTTGATTCATTAGCTTCAGGTAGTGTAGAAAGCTTTCATAATACAGCAGCACACATTAACGCTTTTTCTGCGATTTTTACCAGCTCCCAAGAACGTAATGTATTAGCTGCACCTTCAGTTGTTGCGAGGTAGGTTTTAAATGAGCAAGATTTCACCTCCTAAACGCAGAACTTTACCATGGAATCCGAATCTTTATTATGAGCAAATTATGCTGGCTTATGAAATGGCTAGCTTAGGCGCAAACGCGAACGTTTTAGATAAATATTTTGCTGTAGATAAGCGTTTAGAGCTTGCGGTTAATAAAGAGCTAGGAAGGTTTCGCAAGGGGGCAGGGTGGATGAACTCTCATGTAGTACACCGTGTTCATGCTAATATTATTTATCGCATGTATTGCACTGTATTTCCTGAAAATGAAGATGTAACCCGGGATTTGACCGCTAAAGAGTTGCTTACAATCTCTAAAACATACCTTCTTTTGTATGACAATCAATATGCAGATGTAAACCGCATATATTATATATTCCATTATTTAAATACCTCTGTATTTAGTAAGAAGGTTTGCAGTAAATGTGGCATGGGGTTTATTTTCCATTCTGAACGTGATTATAACCTTTGCCCATTTTGTGAGTCGGATTCGCCATTATTTAAGAAGTAACCATTTGATATAATCAATGGTTACTTCTTAAAATTATTACTTTTATCTAGTTAGCTACTACGCATTCAACAAATAATAATAACTCCCCCTTATTACACCTACATAATTAGCATACCAGCCTATTAAATCTGGCAAAATATTTTGCTATGAAAACAAATATCCTATATGCAGCTGTAGCTGCCTGCCTTGCATTGGCATCGACCCCTAGCGTATCCGCTGCTGAAAAGGCAGACGGAGGAAGATCAACGTCTTTTTATGAAAGAAAAAGTGAGGGCTGGTTTTGGTATGAACCTGAACCGCCTGAAGAAATAGAAGAGGAAGAAGTAAAACCTAAACCGGAACCTGAAAAAGAACAAAATCAGAGCCAAGAGCCTAAAGACAAAGAAACTAATGTTGTTGAAGTTAATGTTGAGTGGCTTAGAGAGAACCTACCTAAGCTACGTGATGCAGCTATTGATAAGCCTACATACGATAATGTTAGGCGATATTTTTATGCTCAGCGCGTGATGATGGATAAAGCAACTAAGTTTGCAACCGTTAGTCAAGAAGTAGCAAAATTTGAGGTTGCTTTGGATGAAACGCTGCGTAGACCAGATAATCAAACTGCATTATATGACTCAAAATTAATTGCTAAAGATAATAGAAAGAGTGTGTTTGCTCAGTTAAGTGAGCAAGCAGGTTTTTTCTTCTTCTTTACGTCTACTTGTTCTTATTGCGATAAACAAGCGCCATTATTAAAAGGTATGACACGAGATACAGGTATTGAAGTGTTAGCTATATCACTAGACGGCCGGCCTCTACCAAATGATGAGTATCCTGATTATGTAACTGATCCAGGCACCTTGCGAGAAAGACTGCAAGTTATGGTCACACCTACAATTTACTTGGTGAAAAAGGATGGTAGTGAGTTCCATAACATGGCAGCTGGCCTTACTGCTCCCGACGAGTTAATGCGTCGCTCAGTAATGCTTGCTAAAAAGCAAGGCTGGATTACAGAAGAAGCATATGACTCAACCAAAGAAGTCAAAGAGATACTGCTAGATGACTCAACGAAGGAGCAATTAGTTGTGGATCAGGAAAAGGTCTACGACGACCCTAACTATTTAGCAGACAAACTACGTCAAAAGTTCCAGCAAAAATATCGTGCTATACCAACAACTCCGAACGGTGAGAGTAAAGAGAAATGAAACTGAAGAAATTTAATAAAAATTTTATAACCTCAACTGCATGTGCAATTTTATTCTTAGTTCCTAGCGCTTCCGTTTCGAGCGACCCGCTAAAAGAAATATTTGGACTTATGACAACCTCAGCAGGCGGGAGCTCATTTGAATCTCAAAAAAGAAATGGAATTGCTTTTGGTACTTTTAGTGGTCGATTTCAGATGTATCAGCCAAAGGTAGTTAGCTTTCAGCCACCGAGTCTAAATGCCGGCTGTGGAGGGATTGATTTTTTTGGCGGCTCGATAGGTCTACTAAAGAAGGAGGAATTGGTACAAATGGGCCGTAATATTGCTGCAGGTGCTGCCGTTTACGCCTTTAACTTGGCAGTAGAATCCCTGTGCCCTAGTTGCGCACAAACTATGTCTTGGCTGCAAGATAAGCTAGATCAATTTAACGATTATGTGAGTGGAACTTGCCAGCAGGTAGTGGACGGTTTGAGCGCTAATAAGGTTGGTGGTGCTTTAGCCAACCAAATTAAAGATACTGTAAACATTGGTGGTTGGCATGAAAAGCTCGAAAGTCTTGCAGAAACGCATACAGACCCTCAGAAAAGTTGGGTTGAACTATTTTCAGAGCGAAGCGAAGACGGGGCGGTAGGTCCTAGTACACCTATGGAGGGGATGTACGGAAATATGATGTGGAATGGACTAGGGGATTCAGATATTGACGGTTGGAATTTTGCATCTGGATTTGGTAAAAATGAAATGCAAGAACTTTTAATGTCATTAACTGGCACTCTAGTTTTCAAGCAAAAAGATGCAGATAATGTTGAATGGGTACCTTACCCAAACTTAATCACTGTGTCTGACCTCGTTGAATCAGATGAATCTACCCCAATAAAAATTTATAAATGCAATACTTCAGAAGATAAAGATCCAAAAGGTAGGCTTCCTTGTACAAAATTTATTAATGACGAAGGTTCAAAAGTTAAGTGGGTTGGCATGTATAACAAATCATTAGAGCTGCTGACTGGTAAAGGTACAGAATTAGGTATCAGAAGAAAGATAATACAGAAAATAAAATTAAATCCCGACGAGCAGGCATTTGTAAATAACACCCCTGTCCCTGTAATGACTATGCTGTTTAAATTAGGCAAAAGTGGCCAAGCACAAATAGCAATGTCTCATATAGCTGCTATGCAAGTTTCGTTTCTATATGTGGACCAACTGATCGATCAGCTATATAAGATTTTAAAAGTCACTGAATTGGCCTTGGAGTCAAAAGTTGAGAATGTATCGCAAAAAAACATTGATTTTATAAAGACTAAAATTATTGAAATCGAAAAACAGCGTGAAGCACTAAGGATTAAATACAAGGATCAGTTGGAGCTAGGCGATTCAATCTATCAAACGTATGAAAAATTATTAGATAGTGTTCAAGGTCTTTCTGGGTCAGGAGCTTAACAATGGGTGATTTTGTAATTTATAGCATGGGCGACCCGGACTTTATGCGGTTGGCGCTACTAGGCTTGTCACATTCATTTGAACAAGGTGCATTAAGTCTTGCGAAAATAGGCTTAATGCTAGGGCTACTCGCTGTGTTTTGGAAAGGCGTTTGGAGTCCAGATAAAATTGAATTTAAGCAATTCTTTATTGGCTTTTTTTTAGTGTATTTTTTATTCGCACATCAAGTGCCTGTAAAGCTAGTCCATAGTAATGGAGTAAGCGTAGACAATATGCCACCTATCCCGATTGGTATAGCTCTATCAGCCACCATAGCAACAAATTTTGGTTATAGTATGGCCAGTGGATTGCGTGAATTTTATCAAACAACCTACGTTCCGGGGTCGTATGCCACTGGTACATATCGAACCATGCTAGGGTTGCAACCGCCTAAACCCGGCTCAACGCCGCCTACTGTGGCCGGTAATGGCTTAGATCCACTAAGGGAGTTAATGAAGTTAAGATATAATGAGTCGCCAGGGGCTTTTTCAAATAGTTCCAATGGTGAGAAAGTTGATTATACTGATTCAATACAGAATTATATTAAAGACTGTGTATTAAAAGATGAGTATTTAAAGAATGCCTCTACAGAAGTAAATACAGCTGACTTCTATAATACTCACTTTGCTTGGGAGCAGATGAAAGTTAGTTATGATGGCTGGTCAACTTCTATAAATGTGGCAAATGGTCAAGGCTATAAAACTGTAGGTTGTGGCACCGCGTATGCTCAGCTTGATTCTGTTATAAACTCTGTCTATAAAAATATGAGTGTTAAGGGCGGGACTGCCAAATCAAAAGTTGACGACGAATTAACTAAATATGGTACGGAAATGTTGCACTCAGTCAATGGCGAAGCTTGGAAGATAAAAGTAAACCAACTTATGCATTACCACTACAAGAAATCGAAGAGTGAAAGCGTATGGTCAAGTAAAGCACAATTAATGTCTAGTCAATCAGAGTTTGAAGCCATGGATAAGCGACGTGTTTCTACGGCAGTTCAATATTCGCTTTGGTCTGAAATGGCAATCCCGCTAATTAGTTATATAGAAGCTTTTGTGTTTCTCATAGGCCCACTTATGCCACTGGTTATTGCTTTTGGTGAAAAAGGGCTAGGGTTAGTTTTAAAATACTTCTTTATTTTAATCTGGGTTAATACATGGCCTGTATTGCAAGTAGGTGTAAATATGTACTTGCAAAATGCTATGAATAAGACTTCATTCGCCACTTCACCCTACGACCCATTTTCATGGGCAGGTTATAATACAACTTTTACAGAGCTTGAATCATTCATTGCTATGGGTAGCACCTTACAAACAATGGTTCCAGCTTTGAGCCTTATGCTTCTGTATGGTTCAGCGCATACCATGATAAACGTAGCGAACTCGGCCCAAAAAGGCGGTGGTAGTGAAGGTGCAAGTGCTTCCCCTACGGCTGCTGCCCCACACCACTCAGGTAAAGGTTCTACTGGTCAAGCTAGTGGTTCATTTAACCAGTTAACAGGCCAGTATGAACAAGGGTTTACTGGTGGTAGTAATGCTATGGCTGGTCTAAAGCAATTTTCTACTGGGAACACTGTTAGTTCTGCAAGCTCAGGCGGAGTGCAGAGGTCAAATGAAAATATGGAAGCAACTGCTAATCAGGTATCGAGTACATATCAGGAAATGGCTGGAATGCTCGAATTAGGTAGTGACGGTAAATCGATTGTTCAGAGTGACTCTTCAAACCAAAGTGAAGGTGTTGCACAAGTTGCAGGCATAGCTAATACATTAATGAAAACTGGCGGGCTCACACAGCAAGAAGCTATTGATGCCGCATTATTAATAAGCTCTGGAGCTGGTGGTGAGGTTGGTGCAAAGTTAGCTGCTCAATATAAA
Source organism: Pseudoalteromonas sp. SR45-4 (assembly GCF_014163535.1). Taxonomy (NCBI): domain Bacteria; kingdom Pseudomonadati; phylum Pseudomonadota; class Gammaproteobacteria; order Alteromonadales; family Pseudoalteromonadaceae; genus Pseudoalteromonas; species Pseudoalteromonas sp. SR45-4. The sequence continues at coordinate 27,304 of NZ_JACJDO010000023.1, read as the reverse complement.
CTTTTAGGTGGTCAAGGTGGTAAAGGTGGTAAAAATGCTGGCGGCATTACTCCTTTATCCGCTGGTTTAGGGCTTGATGTTAGTGCTAAAGCAGATGCTAAAGTTGCAGCAAGTGCAAAATCTGCACTATCGAAGCTCAAAAACATTAATGAGTCGGGTTCAGAGGGTTGGTCTCAAGAGAAGAAAGATAGTGTTCAAGCTCAGTACGCTAAGGTGGAGCAAGCTTCTAAAAACATCCAAGCATCTACCCAAAATACATGGGGTGAAACAGGGGTTAGGATGCAGCAAGCCTCAAAAGCATATAGTAATGCTGTTAAGCAAACGGAAAGTGAATCAAGACTCAATTCGCAGCTTGCAAACTTCCAAGGAGCAAATGCTTTCAACTTTAACTCTGTTACATCAGACACCCCGAATAACCAAAGCCAAGAGCGCTTGGCATCAGGAGAAATGGCGGCAAGTGCTGTAAGGCAAACTGCATTTGATAACATGTCATCAGCTCAAAAAACTCAATTTAATGATTACAAGAAAGAGAATGGCTTTGGTAATACGCTAAATGAGGATACTAAGGCTTTGCAAGGCTTTGTTAATACAGAGCAAGGTGCAAATCTTAAAGGTATGCTTGGCGACTTTAAAACACAAGAGCAGTACCAACAAGATTTCAACAAGGCTATTGGTGATCCATCAAACCTATCTGTATCTGAGTACAACCATAAGGCAGCTTTGTTTGCAGATAGCCAATTCCAAACCCTTGCAAATAGCAGCGGTTCACAGCGTTACCAAATGTCTGCTAACTACCTTGATAATATGAATGATTCTTTAGGTGGTAAGGTTGAGCAGTTAGCTACTGCAGCAGGTGATTTTAGAAATGCTGATAAAATTGCAGATAAAGCTTTTAACATTGCACCCCCTGAATCAGCTGAAGATAACGGCTTAATGACCATGGACAATATAGACAGCAAGCGCCAAAAGTTGAAAGGTGATGGTGAATCTAAAAAGGCTGAGGTAGAAGGTGAGTATGGTAAATTTGATGCTAAGAAGCTTCATGAAAAAGCCGTTGCAAACCAGAATTTACCTGTTGATGAGAAAAAATTAGCTAAGTCTAGGGTGCTCTCTAATCAAAGCATTGACACGTCAGAGTTAGATATCATAGGCAAAAAAACCACAGAAGCTCGCAAAAAGTCAGGAGATATATTGAACGCTGTTGCGGATGTTGGCAATGCAGTAGTAAATACAGCAAGTAATTTTCTTCGAGATTCTGCTAGTGAGCAACTAGAGGCAAAAGGTGTTAGCTCTAAACATTCTGATATTTTATCAGGCAATGTACCAAACCCACATGCTCAGATTGTGGGTACAATAGCTGGTGGTTTAAAGGCAGACTCTAGTTACAGCGATAAGTTATCTGCTGCAAAACTACTTGCGAGTACAGATCATGCAGAGGACGTTGTTAAGAACTTAAGAGCTAAGGGTGATGAGCAAAGCATTAAAGAAGCTAATGCACTAGAGAAGGGAATTAACTCAGTTAAACAGACTTATAGTGACACTAATGCCACTGAGGGCCAAAAAGGTTTAATTCAGGCTCTTAGTCAAAATATTAAAGATGGCAATATTTCTGAAAATGGCGCTTTAGGTGTTGTATCACCCAAAAATGTAGACTTGCAAAAATTGCCTGAGAGATATGAGGCAATGAATGGTCAAAAAGCTGTTATGAAAACGATGGAGCAAAACGGCCATCAGAATACTCCTGAATATAAGAAACTAGCAGCTGCTGCAGCTGAAAATGAAAAATACTTTTCAAATAGGCAGGGAAGCACTGCTTCGTTAATTGCGGCACAAGGGTATAACAACCATTACAGTAGTAATTCAGCCGGCTTTGGCAATCACAATAGCGAATCGCAAAATGTAGCAAATGACCGAGTTGCTAAAAAGTTTATGAGTGATTTATTTTCAGGCAAAGATAATTCTAGGCTTGATTCAGATGGGTATGAGGGAGCATTGAACTCTAAGCGAGCTAACACTGCTCAAGAGTTATTTTCCACAGGGAAAGAGAAAAATTCTTTGGACTCAATATCTACCTATGAGGATGTACGAGCTGGTTTAATAGCTGGCGCAAGAGAGCTTAGTAATACTCCAGGCATGGAGAAGTATGGTAAACAGTTGGAAGGGCGTATTGCAGAGTTAGATAAGCAAACCGGTTACGATAAACGTGAGACGAAAATGTTAAGCGGTGAAGTTGGTTACAGTTCTTCTAACAAACAAGAAGTTACAGGTGTTTCAATGGACGCGGCTAGCAGTGGTAAAATAGAGGCAGCAGCCGCAGGGCAGAGATTCAATTTCGGTAATGACACAACATTTACTAAGCAGCCAAGTGATTCTGGTACGGTGTTGCAATCAAATACAGGTCAATCATTTGCGTTAACTCGAAATGATGAAGGGTCTGGTTCACTAAGTCCGATCAACACTTCGAACCAAAATGGTCCATCAAATGCTGGTGGCTCTGCTACTAACGGTACGGCTGGTACTCTTGTATCGGGCACTAATACCGCTACGGCTGGCACTCCTGTATCGGGTACTAATACGGCTGCTCCTGTAGCAACTCAAGGTGACGACAGTGGCGCAGGTGAAAAGCAGGGAACTGAAGGTGGTCAAACAGTGCAAGGCCAGCAAAACGCTGATGTTGCACGTACTGCTAATGATGTGAGCAATGCATCACCGGCACAGCAACAAGCTGGCACTAATACCGCTACGGCTGGAACTCCAGTATCAGGTGGTAATACGGCTGCTCCTGTAGCAACTCAAGGTGACGACAGTGGCGCAGGTGAAAAGCAGGGAACCGAAAGTGGTCAAACAGTGCAAGGCCAACAGAACGCTGATGTTGCACGTACTGCTAATGATGTGAGCAATGCATCACCGGCACAGCAACAACAAGGTGGTACTAATACCACTATGGCACAGCAACAAGCTGGCACTAATACCGCTACGGCTGGAACTCCAGTATCAGGTGGTAATACGGCTGCTCCTGTAGCAACTCAAGGTGACGACAGTGGCGCAGGTGAAAAGCAGGGAACCGAAA
>NZ_JACJDO010000023.1:0-24134 GCF_014163535.1 Pseudoalteromonas sp. SR45-4 | reverse complement strand
CTGGCACTCCTGTATCGGGTACTAATACCGCTACGGCTGGCACTCCAGTATCAGGTGGTAATACGGCTGCTCCTGTAGCAACTCAAGGTGACGACAGTGGCGCAGGTGAAAAGCAGGGAACCGAAGGTGATCAAACTGTGCAAGGCCAGCAAAATGCTGATGTTGCACGTACTGCTAATGATGTGAGTAATGCATCACCGGCACAGCAACAAGCTGGTACTAATACCGCTACGGCTGGCACTCCTGTATCGGGTACTAATACCGCTACGGCTGGCACTCCTGTATCGGGTACTAATACCGCTACGGCTGGCACTCCAGTATCAGGTGGTAATACGGCTGCTCCTGTAGCAACTCAAGGTGACGACAGTGGCGCAGGTGAAAAGCAGGGAACCGAAGGTGATCAAACAGTGCAAGGCCAGCAAAACGCTGATGTTGCACGTACTGCTAATGATGTGAGTAATGCATCACCGGCACAGCAACAAGGTGGTGTTAATACCGCTTTATCAAACGGTGGGAATGCTGGTACTAAAACAGAAAACCAGTTAGCACAAGGTGAGCAAGCTATAGTGACCGCTGGGCAAAATGCGGCAAGCAGCTTAGGCAATAATAACGCTACCGCTGGTACTCCAGTATCAGGTGCAACTCAAGGTGACGACAGTGGCGCAGGTGAAAAGCAGGGAACTGAAGGTGATCAAACTGTGCAAGGCCAGCAAAATGCTGATGTTGCACGTACTGCTAATGATGTGAGTAATGCATCACCGGCACAGCAACAAGCTGGCACTAATACCACTATGGCACAGCAACAAGCTGGTACTAATACCGCTACGGCTGGCACTCCAGTATCAGGTGGTAATACGGCTGCTCCTGCAGCAACTCAAGGTGACGACAGTGGCGCAGGTGAAAAGCAGGGAACTGAAGGTGATCAAACTGTGCAAGGCCAACAGAACGCTGATGTTGCACGTACTACTAATGATGTGAGTAATGCATCGCCTCATGACGATATAAACACTACAAATGAAGATGGTCGTGGCAAATCATTAGATTCTAATTTTGTAGTGAGTACATATGGTGAAGGAGATAGGATTAATGTTAACTCAAATTCTTTCAACGAAATGATAAGCTCTGAAAATGGGGATAAATTTAACTTGGCAGGCGAGTCATTTACAAAGCAAGCGAGTAGTAGTGGTGACATGCAGACTTTAACGCTTACTCATGATTCTACTGGTGACAGGTATAATTTATATCAAGATGCAAAAACAGGGGAAGGAAACTTCACTATCGAGGCTGTAAACCGGAAGTTTTAATCTAATAAAAAATGCTAACCAAGGTTAGCATTTTTTTTCTTTAATTTATTTTGGGTGTTGCGGATTTAAAGAAACAGGTTAAATTTGAATAAAATTAGACATAGGAATAATGATGTTAAAAGCAATAATATTTTCAATGATAACCCTTACGGCTTCATATGCTTCGGCCAATGAAGTTGTAAATTTATTCGGTTATGGGGAGTATAGGCTAGGAGAGTTTGACAGCGCAGCGTCTGCAAAGAAGTTAGCTGAGCAATTTGCTGTAAAAGATATTGCTGAACAAGCTCAAGGCAAAATACTTTCTATACAAAAAATAGATAAAAACGGTTTTTATAGCCGAGCTAGCTGGGTTGTCAATTCTTCTTTAATCTCAAAAACGGTCAAAAAATCAATAGTAACGGACTGCGATAACCAAGCTGGTCGATGTGCAAAGGTTTGGCTGGAAGGTTCTGTTGACACTAGAAAAGCCAGTTTACAGCTAGAAAAATTATATTCTGATATGCAGCTAGTCGATAAGATAGAAAAGCTAATTGCTGAAGAAAACATAAGGCGCAAAGCAATCATCGATGGCGAGTCAATTGATATGGCTTATGAACTAGAGCGGTTATCAAAGTTAAAAACGATATTGGATTATATATCGGCCGCACCGAGGTCAAGTAAGCTAGGCGGCATTAGTTCAAATGCGCTTGGTAAATATGTAGCTTTAGGAAAAGGTATTGATAAAGCGACCATTAGTGACTTAACTTCAACGCTAGATTATCAGTTTCTGCTTACTGAAGTTAAAAGTAACTTGGTGGCTATTGTCACTAAAGAAACGCCAATACTGCATAGTAATGGTACAGGCGGTTTGAGATTAGAGGTAATGCTTAACTCAAGTGATCTAAATAAGCCAATGAAGTGGGTTGCTGAAAGGTTTGGGGTAGAATCTGGGGGCTGGGAAGGTCATTATCAAACTACTAAATCAAACTTAGGAAATCTTTGGTGGTACGAAACAGACAGTCTTGGCTCAATGCAAGCAGGTGTAATAATAGGTGATATGATTAACAAGGTTGTTAGTCCTGATGAATTTTACTTGCAGTATGGCGTCAACTCTGAGAGTGGGAAAGTTAAGGAAACCAACAATCCCGACTATAGGCTTAACCTAGATAAACTTAATTTTATAGATGAACTCAGTAAATACGAGTTGTGGATAGACTTCAAGGTTAATGATATAACCAAAAAAAGCATATCTTTAATAAGTGGAGGAAAGCACCTCAGACAAAAAATTAATGCTAGCTGGGATGTTAATGCTCCGTACTTGTCATTTGCAAAAAACGAATCCAAATTTAATGTATTTCTCCCATTAGATAGAAAAACATTAAAGGACTACTCAAAGCTAAGTAATGTTTCATATAGTTATTCTGTACGAATAGAAACAAAAAAGCCTGCTGTTTAGTTTGAGCAGGCTTAGCTTTATGCTTTGTTTAATCTTGAATAACCTAAAAAGTCAGGCCAGCTAGTCCATTCATTCGTTTTTTCATAGTGTTTATCTGGATTAACAGGAATAACTTTAAGCTGTTCGTAGTCAGCCCTGCGGCCCTCTCTGAATTTAATGTAGCTATCAAACCGGTACGTTTGTACGAAAGCTTTAGCTTCTTGGAAGGGTAGGTATTTTGCTGGTTTAGGGCAAAGTAACTCTGAAAATTTTACATTGAATTTTTTATCAGGCGCAGAATGTATGTTTTCTGGGCGAGAGCCTTTTTTTGAAAAATCTCGAAACTGAGTCACTGTATAAATTTTCTGGTCAACAAACCACTGTTTTGTTTCATTTAGGCTAAGGAACTCATCTTTTTGTAGTTGCGTAGCTTTCGTATTTGTGCCTAAAAATGCTGGCCAGCCTACCCAAAGCCCTCGGCGGCCATAAAATTTTGATGGGTCACCGGGTACGTTTTTTGGGCGTGGCTGACCACCTTTATTTGGGTTGTGAAAATCAAACCAATGCCGCATGCTTTTAATGGAGTTTTTTTGGGCATAGATCTTTGCTTCATCATAGTTTAGCTCTTTGCCGGGAGCTGCTATTTCAAGGTTGCTTCCTGTCACTTCATTATTCATAATTATTTGCTCTTTATTTTAAGCTTGGAATTTACACGCCGCGTTTATCGACCACTAAGGGTTGATTTTTTTATATAAATTAAGCCTACTGATAATTGGCATTCCAAAAGTTTTAGAGTCCGATCTTACGCATCGTTTAAAATCCGCATCATAATTTTTCAGCGGAGAACATCTAAATGATTTCTTTTGAAGCACTATCAGGGGTAGGTGGGCGCTAAGCTGTAGTTTATTCTGAGCTTCAATATTAGCCATGGCATTTACTTTTGCAATTCGCTTGTACCGTAGCTCTATATTTTTTGGCAGTGCTTTGATGGTTGATATTTCTTCAGTTAAAAAATCCTGCCACTGCTCTCTACTGCTATTCACTGGAGGTTTTTTCATTTGATTTTCTAAAACCTCTATAACGCCACTACTTGTAGTGCTTTTTGTTACATATCTTTGAGTCCAAAAAAAGCCTATATACGACACTTCTTGCTCTAAAACATGGATTTTTCTGTATAACTGCTTAGATATTACACCGGGGCATACTTTGTGCACAATTTCGTGCCTTTTTCTGGGCCCCTTAATCTTTTGTACTGTATTTTTAAAAAGATCTTTTTTTAAATTTAGTTTATTAACTAATAAAATTATATCTTCATTGTTTTGACTATCTATCTGTATGTACCCTGGCAATCTAAATACGGATTTCCTTGAGACACCATCTTTTGCGTAAATATCACTATATGCGTTTAAAGCGAGATAGAACGCTTTAAATTCTTCAGCTCTATCGATAGTTATTTTATTTATTTGGCGCTGCTCCTCACCAATAGGGGTGAGTGGTATTTTGTATACTTGAGCTGAAATAAGTGTTGCTTCGTAAAGCGCTTCTTTTAATTCTTTAAGAGTGGAATCAATAGAGTCTCTTAATTCAATTAGCTCTTTTGTTACTTCTTCGTATACATCTATTGTTTCTAGTTCCATCTATATTAACACTGCTTCAATAAATCATTCATTAATTGCATGTAACAATCTCCTAACAATAATAACATGGTAAAGCAGGTTTGTCGCTTGGTCAACGTCCATTGTATATCAACAAGACCAAAATCAATATTTGATATTTATTACAATATAAATTTCGATTTTATCTGGTATCAAATTTAGTTATTCAAATCCATAGAACAACTAGATTACACATAATTTTATATTAACGAACGATATTAATGTTATGCGTTTGTTGTAATGATAGTGCTATTTAAAGTGAGTAGTACCCATGTTTAATAAATAGCGTTAGAATGGTGAAATTATAGGTGAAGTTATATTAACAGGGCATGTATGAAATTTATAAAGCTTTCATTTTTAGCATTATCAGCGATTACCTTTGCTGGATGCAGTTCGTTCGATGATTCAATTGATTGGAGTACATCATCAGAAATAACCAATACGCAATCAGAAACATTTTTTTCCTCAAATGCTGAGCGAGAACAAGAGCAGAGGCAGATAAATAAATCATTAAATATTTCAAGAAGCGAGCAAATAGAACTGGCACTTGAAGCAGCTATTTCGGACAAAGTGCATCCATTGCTAATGGATCAGCCTCGCAGTAGAGCTGTTTACTTTGAGTTTAGTGGTCACAAGGTTGCTGACAAGTGGGATGATATACTAACCCAGCATGCAAATTATTTGCTATCAGATGCAAGCATCCGTCTTTTGGTTGCTGGGTTTACGGACACAGTAGGTACAGCTAAGTTTAATTTGAAATTGGGCTATAAAAGAGCTGATGCTGTTTGTAGTCGGTTGGTTGAGCTAGGTGTAAGAAAAGAACAATTGACATGTGTAAGTTATGGCGAGTCACATACTGCAGATCCTGAAAATAACGAATCTGCTCATACAGTGAATAGACGTGTAGAGCTTTTGTATTGATAAGTTTTAAAAGGCCGCTTCTTAATATCTTAAGGCGGCTTTTTACAGTCAGTAGTTAGGATTATAGAATAGGGGTCTTGTCATTCTTGAGTGGCAAAGCCTGTATATTTCATCAATTATCATTTCTGATAGTTCTGTGAGAATAATCAAGCCTGTATCTTCATCGCTCTGTAGCATATTTCGTGAGAATAGTTTTTTTATTACATCCTCACCGTCTTCGATGCTTGTCCCGTGCATAACAAAAAGTGCCAAATCCTCTGCATTTACACTTTTATTCTCGCTCACGTAAGAAAGGCACCGGTATTGAGGCAAGCTTAGATTGTCTATACTGATCCTTCGTTCGAGCGCGCTAATAGCACTTAGCCAAGGTGAGATTTCTACCATTTTATAGCCCCTATATTTTGATGTGTAATTTATTCAAATTTTAAATGCGTACTCTTATGACAACATACCCACTAAAGTAATGATGTAAACGCTTGGCAATGGAAGATACATACGCAAACTTACGCTGTCAATACTGAGCGTTGCTGGTTTATAATTAATATCAGATTTCTAATTTAAACAAAACGTAAGGGTTTTGGTGGGCACTATGCTTAATATCAAGTCACTGCTGATTGGATTATTGATAGCAGTATTTGCAAAGGACATTGTTAGCAATACATTACATAATAATGCAGTAGAGAAATTTTTAGGAAATGATGGGTTAAAGTTGTCAATAATATTACCTACAAACTCTCAGGAATGGAAAGTGGTAGATGTTAAAGAAACTCTCTCCGCAGCCGTAGATATAAATGGTGAAAGTTCTTGCGTTCATATGAAGCCCATTACTCCAGAATATCAAGTTACGTCTATATTAGAAGATGGCACAAAAATATGCTGCAACATGAGCAAGTCAAAGCCCTCTATGTTTGTGCCGTACAGAGAGCTGCCTAATGGCTCAACAGAGTTTTTATGTGGTTATTACCCTGATCACCAAGTGGTCAGGGTCGATAAGATTTAAGGTCATTGTAATCAGGTTAAATATACAGGATCTCTTAGGTGCAGTATTGTTACATTTTTATGCTTGGTTTTTATCTTCATTAATGTTTCCTCGGCCACTGCAAGTTGCTGTGTCATGCCCGGCCAGAATCCAATTTCCACTTCTTGGTTATTTTGATTATCTATGGCGATAAGCTCAATATAAAAAAATGCAATAGGACTTAGTGCAACTCTAAACCCCCTAATTTTAGCAATTACTTTTTGCCCAAGGTGTTTTGCTTCTATAATTCTATCTTCTATTGCCAAGGTGGGCCTCTCATGCTCTGTTTTGTTAACTAATTCCATAAATCACCATCAAACTTTTTCTTTTAGCCAGTCCTTCTTTAATAGATCTATTAGTTTGGCTAGTTGTTTTACTGTGTGTGCCAGGCATGCCGAATTTAATCGTATGCTTGTATTCTTTGATTGATATTATCTATCTTTTTATTTGCTTGCGTGGTGATTAAAGTGCCCGATGTGAGGGCATAAAATTTATTTTTACCGTATTTTTATAAATATTTGTGTTTTTTTGTTTTTTTTATGAATAAAGTTTTAATAAATTGATCGCTAATTATTCTAGTATTATTTACATTAGAGGTCTCACGCATTAAATTGAATGCGTGGTAATATTCAGTTTTATAAACAAGGGTAAATAGATGTGTGTTTCTCTAATTGAGTTTGTTAAAGCAGAGCTTTATCCAAAGCTAAATGTTTATGAGAGCGGTTTCTTAAGCCCTTTATTATTAAATGCAAGAAGTGCTGGAGGCTGTTTTGATTTAATTTGCCCTCGATGCTGGAGCCATTCTGCTCATCATTATTTGGGTAGCTCATTAGTTTCTTGTGGTAACTGTAATGCACAAACAAGTATTCTTGATTCGATGGTGCTAACAGGTGAGTACACTCTTGAGTCAGCTGCTGAGGCAATATGTGAGTATGTTGGGGTTTATCCATCAGGAAAAAAAATATTAAAACTAAGCGAAGCTTCGAGTAGCAGCTCAATAAAATTAGAAAAAAAGAATCGACCTAAAAAAATTAGTTGTGAAAAACCTGAAATCAAAGTTCCACCAGCCAAATTATTATCGCATTTACGAGTTTGGCTTAAAAAAGATCCTCTAGCAAAGGCGGATTTAATTAAAGCTGGTTGGTCTGAAGCTTTAATGCTAAAGGCTCCTATTGGAAAGATTAATTCGGTACAAGCGCTTAGATCTATTTATTGCGGCATGTTGCCATTAGACTTATACCGATCAGCTTCGAAAATTAAAAGTGGAATTGTAGTGCCTTGGTTTATTTCAGATAGCGAGGTTTCTCTTTGGGGGTATTCTGGCTCAATCCTAAATTCAGCCCCGAGTAATATTTCATTTGCAACTTACGACATACCCCCATGCCATGCCTATCATCCAGTAAATAAACGACATAATTGGTTGGTTGTGGTACGAGATCCACTTTTAGCAAGCTTACTTATAGCAAGGGGTATCCCTTGCTGTGCTGTTGGTGACTCAGCCACTTTAAAAAGCTGTGTAGCTTGGTTTGCTAAGGCCAAATCACAGTTATATATTTTATCATCGAGGGATGATGATTTGTTTAGTGATATTTCAAAACAAAATAGTAAAGCAATAAATTTAGACTCGAACGAGCTGATTAGCTTTGGTCCTTACAGCGGCCAATATTATAAACGGTTTGTTGATTGGCCTGAGTTAAGATTTAAAGAAGTAAATAAAAATACCGGTTCGGAGCTGGAAGTAATCGAGTTACTGCTAAAGCTGCTTAAAAGCGGCCTAACCCTAGAGCAAGCAAACAAAGTATTGAAATATGAAAAAAGCTGCTTAATCACAATAAATGCTCTTGCGCGTTCATTAAAGTGATGCAGAATATATTTATGCTATAACGAAATGGAGTTAATTAGTAATGATAGAGCAGCTTGAAGATAGGCATGTTGTTGCAGTAGCAATGCTCTCGTATTTATATTATCACCCTGAACCATTATCACTAATCGTTAATGAATCTCAGGCAGGTGGCGTAGTGGATATTGCTTTATGGTTAAACCTAGAAGATGGTGGCATAACTTGTCGGCAAAGAAAGGTGCCAGTGTTAAAAAGAAAAAAAGGGGAGGTTCGTCTACCAAATACAGCAGTGCCAGTTAAATTGCTTGCAGATAACCATGATCTCAAAGGTGATGTTGGTCGAGAACAATTTGCTTTTTCTGTCCTTAAACATTTGATATTTGAACGATGGTCTTATAGTGGCTGTTTTAATGAGTTAGGGATAGATGCAGCCGCGTTGGATAAGATTAAATTAAACTTATCTGCCCCAGTTCTAACTACTGCTGGAGCAAAGAGCCCATTAAATTTTATTGAAAACGTGTTACTCCCTATTTTATATGAAGGCTCACCAGAGCAGGCAGCATTGCATTAAAGGAGATAGTTAATGTTTATAATACCATTTGAGCGTAGAAGTAAAGTTGCTAGTAAAGCTGGCAAGGGATTTAGTGTGTCTGCTGTGTCGAAGTCGGTACTAGTTGTAGCAGGTTTCTTTGGTTTGGTAGGCTTGAGTGTTTTCTATCATTCTTTGCTTTATGGTTACACAATGCCTGGTTGGGCAGTTCCTATGGTGCTTTTATCTGTTGTACCTTTTGGTTATAGGAGTAGGGTAGCTATAAGTCATGATCGGACTGCATTGTATACACAGGTAGCTTTGTTTGGGGTTAAATTAAAAGAGTGCGTCTATAATTCTACAATGTTTACAGATTTTCAGATGGAGGCAACACATGCAATTGACAATCAATATTATTTTGTTGTTAACGGTGATGGTAAGCGAGTCTCAGTTTATTATTGTAAGTTAAATGCGAAGCGCATACCGAAATTAAGTTTATGTTTAGGTGCCATGCTGGGGTTGAAGGTGCAATCGGCCTAAGCGTTGCAGCATAACCTTGTCAAAAATCAGATTTTTTTGACAAGGACGCATGCTTGATTATTTAGGATTTTTTCAGAGATAATTTTTACTTTTACTTCGGAGCTTATAGTTACTTTCTTTATATGCTGTCTGTAGCTTGTTTGGCTTTCATTATTTAAGTTGAGCTGCCTTAATTCTTCAGCCCCAGAGATTTGATTTTTATCGAAACTATCGGTAAGTGCCAAGCTAGCAAAATGTGTAGCTGCTACCCTTGCTTTACCAATGGTGTCTGATATTGGTGCACAATATGAAGCGTGTCCAGCTGGTGCTTTTACAATCCAATCATCGTATGTAGTGTTGTTTGCTTTTGTAATTAATGGCACACTTAATAAAACTAATAACAATATAAATACTTTCATAACCTTTCCTATTTCTTAATTAACTTTATCTAAGTTACACATAAATATTCTTTCTTCAAATAATAATTGTCTTTTTCACAACGAATTACAGGGGTAATTGCTTACGCTTTCCATTTCAAGCGTATATAATGTGACGATTGTAGTATTTTTACTATCCAATTCGCAAGAGGTTGTTCTATGGGTGCTGGTGAAACAACTAGTTTATATGAAGCATTAGGAGAAAATAATCTCCCTGTTAGTCATGCACAAGAGCTTGTTGTTAGTAGTAAAGACTGGTTGCAGTATTTCGAGGAATGCATTGCTAATGCGGGTTCATTTGCAATGGTTTTAATAAAGTTAGTAAACATTGATATTATTGCAAAAGAAAATGGATATTTTAAATCAGAATTAGTTGCTGCTGATGTTTGCAATGCAGTGAGTCTAAAGCTTTCCAGTATCGTGGAGTCTCCCTTTAAAGTTGCTTGTTACGACTCAGGGACTATCGCCATTGTTATTGGTGGCGTATTGGGTGCAGAAGATAGGGGTTTATTAAATAAATCCTTTAATAACATTTTTCATTTGCCAAGGTGCGACTGCTTCGGTAAGCCTATTTTAATAGATTTAAATTCAATTTTTGTTAGTTATCAGGGTGATAACTTGACGCCTTACGAGTTTATAAACAGCGCACAGCAACTACTTAGGCAAAAAGGTGTGAGCGTTATTATGGTTGATGATTTGGAGCAGCAAGAAACATTTGATTTTAACTATGTCGAATTATTAGATGCTATAAATCAAGGTCAATTAGAGCTGTGGTTTCAACCTAAAGTTAAGCTATCAAGCAGGGAGGTGGTAGGTTATGAAGCACTGCTTAGGTGGCATCATCCAAAGCATGGCTTGATTGCCCCCGGTGTATTTTTGCAAAGTTTTAATGATTATAGGCTTGATCATAGGCTTAATGAGTGGGTGATAAACTCTGCTTTTTCAAGAAGTGCTGAATTATCTAAAGCAGGAATCAGTAATACAGTAGCTATTAATTTAGAGGTCAACTTGCTTGAAGATGAGCTCACGATTAAAACTATAAAAGCAGCTTTAGATGAACTCTCTGTTGATCCATCACTCATAGAGTTTGAAATAATAGAAACAATGGTTATTTCAAAAAATAGCGTAAAACACAAAGCGCTATTAGAGTTAAAGCAAATGGGCTTTAGTATTGCAATTGATGACTTTGGAACTGGTACTAATAATATATCCTATTTAATGTACTTACCGGTGGACACAGTTAAGTTAGATAGGATGTTTTGTATTAACGTGAATAGCATTAAAGGGTTTGCAATAACCAGTTCTGCTATCGCAATGGCTAAGTCATGTGGGTATACAGTAGTTGCAGAAGGTATAGAAACTGAGGCTCAAGCTGATATTATGTATTCATTAGGTTGTGAGCTAGGGCAGGGGTTTTACTTTGGCAAACCAGAGCCACAAACTTTATAATTTGATAAAGGTTACAAAATAGGCCTAACGGTCAGAAATTTAGGCTTGGGTGCATTATTAACTGTATTTTGCCTTTGCGGTTGCACCTAAGCCTATCATCTAAATGCTGTTACTTTTCTTTGCTTAAATTTAGCTCAGGCTCTAACCAAGTAAAGTGGGCTGGAGTGCGGCCTTTCTCAACAAATAGGCCACCAGCCAGTTTACCTTTCTCTGTTAATTGATGCTTATCATTTTCAACTATTAAATATCCGCGCTTAACCATTAAATCCAAAAACTCTGTAGTTTTAATCCCCAGCTTATTTGCTACTTTTGATGATGACAGCCGCTCAGTAGTATCGCACGTATTTTTTATTGATGGTGTGTTCTCATATGAAGCACTTTGATCACCTTGGTCCACTTGTTTTGGCTGAGTCAAATATCCATCGCATATAATTACTTCCATAATAGAATTTCTAATAGAATCGACTTGATAGTTTTTTTGCGCCTTAAATCGAATTAATTTTAGCTCAGCGCCACTGCATGCATCATCTAAAAAGAGATCCCTATCTTTTACTTTTGTTGTATTGTGTGACTTATCATCCAACTCAATTACACAAATGACATCTAGTGTTTCAGCGTTACATAAAACGAAATCAAAGTGTTTTGCAGAAATTTTATTGAATGCTATTTGCCATTCCGAACGGTTTTTATATGAGTGTGGCTTTAGTAAATCTGCTACTCGCACCTTACAAAATATCACACTATTAATGGGTTTAGCATTTACTAAAGTTTTGTAGAAAGAATGCTCTGCATTTGTTAACAAACCCTTAACTTGAGTGTATTCCGGTTTTGGCTCTCCTTGTGCCCCTGGTTTTACCATCAAAATTAAAATTAGAATTAATATCAACACAATGACTGCCACTATAGTTAAACTCATTTTTATACTCCGTATGCAATTATAAGATTAGTCTGCGCTGTTAATTAGCTAGAAAAGCGGGATACAAATATTTAAACACTTCCTGTTGAACTTGCAAGAAATTTTGTTATTTCTCCTATACACTAATACGGCAGATAAGCTTACTGCACTTGGTATAAATTCCTATAAGTCAGTATTGCGTTTTTGGTTTTAAAGTGATAATTTTTAATCAGTCAGTGTGTAATTAAAGGTAGTTCATTTCTGAGCATGTAATGACCACATTGGCTAATTCTTTCCTTCGGGACTGGTGCGCTGTAAATAACATATTTACAAGCCACAGAGGTGAGATCAGTCAACACCGTATGTGCTGCAATGCATAACAAAGGCGAAACAAAAATCCTCCCCTTACGGGGAGGTACCTTACTCATAGAACTTGTTAGTAGACTTATTCAATCCTCAGTCATCATTTCGTACAATTACATTTGAACATGCGACGCCATTAGCGTGCGTATGCTGTCGGAATATCCTTTATTCTTGTTGTGTATGACTTAGGTGCCAAGTTATCTTTTGGCCTCCATGTCTGATTGAAACCATTTACCCCAAACTTAATAGCGTTCCCACCGAATTTTTTGTTTATTTCATCTGTTACTTTCGTTTGTTTACTTACTTCTAATTTTTCGTTTTGAGAAAAAAGGTTAGTTTGGTGCATATCTTCATCACTTATTAAGCGTTCTAATATCACTCCAGTTTTTTTGAATTTGTATCCATCTTTATATATTTTCTCAACTGCAAATAGTGCGTATTTCAGAAGAACACCTGTGTCTGCGCTGGGTGAGGGGAGGTTTATTTGTAGACTGTTGCGGTACTGATTATGATCCTCCCTAAATTGGTCGGTATTAATAAACACAGTTATTGCTGATGCGTATAAGTTAAATCCCCGCAACTTTATGGATGCAGCCGTAATGTGGTTCGCCACAGCTTCTTTTATAATACCCAGCTCTTCTACATGGGTTCCCATGCTTTGTGATACACAAATCCTATCTCTACCCGCATACAGATCATTTAACTCTACAGCATTAACTCCATTTAGCTCTTGAACCGTCCTTGCTAGCACTACACCAAAAAACCTTTTTACATAGTTAATATCGAGTTGCTTTAATTGAAGACCGTTGGTTATGCCCAGGTCATTTAATTTGTTTGCTGTTTTTGAACCGACGCCCCATATGCTATTCAATTCTACTCTAGACAGCGCCCAGTCAATCTTTGTCTCAGTATCTAAGACAGCTACACCGTTTGTTTGTGACAGCCACTTGGGTTCTTTTGCGCAGTGCGAGGCTAACTTAGCGAGCGTTTTAGTTTTCCCGATCCCAACACCACAAATCAAGCCTAAGTTCTTTTTTAAGGTTTTCTTTATTAACAGGCCATAATCTTTTAGCTTTTCAGATGTGTCGCAGTGAATTAGACCTAAGTTTTCATCAACACTGTAGCGGCATGACTCTAAGAAAAAGTGTTCAACTTCGCTGTGGAAGCGAAGGCTCATATCCCCAAAAAGTTCAAAGTTTGAGCCCCACAGATGTGCACCATTTTTTTTTAGTAAATGTTGTACTTTAAACGCAGGTTCACCCATTTTAACGCCGAGTGATTTCAATGGCTCGTTTCGGGCAATAATGTTGCCTTGGTTCGATGAAAGTACACCAAGCGGTGTTTTGTTTATATCGAATTGAGGGTTAAACGACTGAATAAATGCAACATATGCTGCATTTATATCACAAAGGACGTACATCATATGAATTTCTTTATAGCACCGGTTACAACACCCCAAATCATGTTTTCTTCCCAGCTGTTATCAGGATCAATTTTGACTTCAATATCACGAAAATCTGAGTTTGTGCTTCTAAATAAAATTTTCTCATCAGTAATTTCTAACCTCTTAACTACAAACTCGTTGTTAATTGTAGCAAGTACGATTAAACCGCTTTTTATGTTTATAGATCTATCTACTACTATTATCGAGCCATCCGTAATATCCGGGGACATACTGTTGCCTTGTACGTTGAATAAAAATGTACTGCTTGGCCGGTCTATCAAAATTGAGTCAAGTGAAATTGGTTTAGATAAGTAGTTTTCGCAGGGATTTGGGAAGCCACCAGCCGCTTTGAACTCACCTAGCGGCAGCTCTATATTTGATTTCTTCAAAGGTGAGGGCATTATTATGGCCTTTGCTGTATGTGCATACAGTTATTTTAGGCATCAACGAGTATTCTTGCAAGGTTTTGTTCATTGTATTGGTTGTGGCTTGACTGCCAGAAGTGTTGCTGACATTAAAGCAAAAGCGAGTAGGTGTTTAATATAGGGGTCTTAATTGCGTGGCACAAGTGTATGGTAGGCACAAATTTATTGCGCCTACTTGTGAGTATGTATATAGCTATGTATTCAAGTTTAGTTTTTACACGCATCCGAGATCATATTAAGTTGGAACAGCATTTTTCAGACGAACAACTGTAAACATGCCAGATAGGTAGGTAGTCCTTACAATTCGGGCATAACAAAAGCTGCTTAACATCCATCAGATAAGCGCATTTCTTACAGAAAGTCGTTGTATCTTTCAAAGAAAGGTATCTTTCAGTGTCTTTTATGGACTCAAGCACAGCTTGCTTTCCATAGGCTTCCCTAATAGGTGTCTCATCAAATTTAACAAACGCCTTATGTTTCAATTCCCCCTTGATCCTTGAGATTTCTCTTTTTTGATCAGGGGTTGGTTCTTGCTTCATTAAGGGAGCTTTGAATGAATGACCACAGCGCCAAACTACTCGCCCTCCTCTTGATTTTGTAGAGATACAATCCCACTCATCACGAGTCTTTCTGAATCTCACATTCGTGGACTCACACTTTGGGCAACATTCCCTTTCACCAATAGGGAAGTTGTTTAACTCATCACTGTTTTCCAAAAGCTCCTCAATGTACTGCTCTTTTAGAACAGCATTGGCTTCAAGTTTTGTTTTTGCTAGTTGTTCAAAAATGACATCAATTTTTCTTGGGTGCCATAAGTGTTGCAACACCATTTGATCATTGCCATGCCCACATTGTATGCATGAATCCTTGATTAACTCATCACGCTCTTGCTTCCATTCTTTGTAGTGCCAAGGCTTCTTCTTTGCGGTGGCTTCTTTCAAAGACTTCAAGGCATCACGCCATAATATTTGATCAGATAAAAGCTGATCTCGAATTTCATTGATATGTGTAGGTAGTTTCATTTTGGTTATTAACTCTGTTTTTTATTTTGGTCTGCTAGTCTAAGTTCGCAGCTTCTCTGAGCCACAACTGTTCCTCTCCATAGCCTTTATTTCCAAAGGCTAATAAATCCGTTTACATGCTGGATGTGATACACGCCATCCTGCGTATCGCTTATCTCCTTGTTTGCCGCTTGCAGTGGGGTTCCCTTTTTTTTGTTCAAACGTGAATTGTGCATTACTGTTACTGAAACTGCTTATCTTCATTTAGTCACCTATTTACACTAGTGTATTGGCCCAAATATAAAGGGTTAAATTCATTACACTAAAGATTAAGTTATAACGCCTATTCTAAGGGCGATAATTAAAATTCAGGGAGCTGGTTAAACCTCAATTAAGTCGCGTGACATTAAGAAGGTGTACTTTATTTTAAAATGCTAATGCACCAGTCTTGCATTAACACTGAGCTTAGTAGCTTGGATGCTTTTGCCACCCAATCTCTTGCTCCTGGCATAGATCTTAAAGCGCTACTCAATCAGCTTAAGTGGCTTGTAGCTTATAAGCTAAGTCATATTTAAATCTTTGTTACAGCTTCACAAATGCTATTGAAAGCGTAAGTAATAGCTTGCTGCTATTCCTATTGGGTACTAAAATCCATAAGGCCAAGAGCTATAATGTTATTAATGTACTACGAGTTTAATGTTTAGTGTACATAAAGTGGTTAAACATTAACTTCGACAGCTAGTTAATTTTTTTAATAGGATTAAAGTTGAAAATCATAGACTCAAGACCAGAAGAGCACTACATAAGAAAAATGGACGAGGAAAGCCAAAAGGACTGGATCAAAGAAATCATAGGCCGAATGTGTGAAGCATACGAACTTGAGGGGCGTGACGTAAAAGGTCAGCTAACAAAACGGCTGGGGCTAACCAGCATAAGCACAATTAAGAGCTGGGTTTACAATAGGCGCATACCCTTTCATGCTATGGTTACGTGCCAGCTAGACGTCAAGTGCAGTCTTGATTGGTTGCTTACGGGTAAGTTACCAAATCTTGATATTTCTAAAGAGGCACGGCAAAAGGTTAAAGAAAATCTAACAGAACACTTGCACAATGCACATAGATACAGCTTGGTTAGCACCTCGCAAGGCATTGATGTTACTTCAGAAAGAATGCTAGATGATGTTCAGGCTTTGTTGAGTTTAAATACCAAGCCCTAACATGAGGTTAGTGTTTGTGCGTGACCGTATGAATAACAACTTACTTTCGGAGTTTAATAAAATGGGCAGGCTTTGCTATCAGTTGGTTTCTTGGGAAGGAAGAGATTTTGGCTATAAGGTCATAGCTGAGCATCCAGATATAAATATCGTTGCATTGGAAAGTGAAATTTTTAATTATTGATATGAATTTTTTAGGGTTCAATCTGTAGTTAATTCTTGCTCGATACAAGCCGCTCAAAGAGTGTGGAGTGTCACCCACCGGAAGTGGTTGGGTTGCGCGATCATGAGTTCGGGTTATTGTTATCTTTTAGCTAGATTGATTTAACTACAGGAGTGAACATGAATAACGTTTGTAAAAGACCAAGCGAACTAACAGATTGCGAAATTGAACATGCTTTACATAGTTTTTTGCAGTTTTATGAAATTGCTTTTTTTAGCGAGCGGGGCATTGATGAAAGCCAAGGTATTACTTTAGCTTTAGAGCAAATTGCCTGTGTGCTTGGCTTAGTTGGGGACTGGCTTTATGACGATGATGATTACGATTCAGCAGATCTAATGTATGACTTTATAGCATTGATAGATATAAAGGCCAAAGAACTAAACTCTAAAGCATGGGAAGCGATAAAGCCTAACTTACCTTATCTTCGAGGTTTATAAAACAAGCCATGAGCAACCATAGTTGTTCATGGCTTTTCTATGAAGCTGGCAAGGGCTGATTGTTGGCCCGAAGTACCTATTAATATTTTACTAAACTTTCTGTTTATTACTTCTAATTCATCAAAGCGGCCATCTGTGTCTTTGTAAAACACCTTCCTGTTACCAATACCATGCTCTAAAGTCTGTTGTAGGCTGTTTATGACTGCATTTGCATCACTTGTTACACTGTTTCCAATGTCATTATCAACCAATATAATTAATGTATCGGTGATGAGAGCTACTTCAAAAGAGCAGCTTAGTGTTTCATTGTTTAAATCTTCCACTTATAAATCCTTATATAACGAGTAAACAATATTGAAGATCAATTAAATTATTATTCTTCACAACCCAGTTTAAATATAGAAAATAGCGCGGCGTTAGTGAGTAGCAAATAAGCACGTAGCCCACTGATTAAATAATCACAATTAACAGCATTTCTTTATTTGAACTCACCATAAGACCAGCGTTTATTATGAAACAATTAATGCGTTAACTTACTTAACGCATATAAACAATAAATCACTGTTATTAGCCGCAATTAACTTAAAAAAACTGCAATTATGAGCCTATAATAGCTGAAGTCCCCAAAATTGCTAGCAGTAATAAAAATACGTTAACTTCCATTTTTCAGAGTTTAGGGCATTGAATAAGCACTCAAAAACTTTCAAACTATTTAATTTGCTGGGGTCTTTTGATTTACCATTATTAATTGAATTTATTTTGTTGGATACATAGTCGCTAAGCTTTTCTTGTTTTAAATCAACCAAAGTAAAAATTCGCTGGTGGATTTCATCAAATTTTGGTGAAGATTTTGCTATGGCCTCCATTAAATTTTTACCAGTCGAGCTTAGTTCATGCTTTAGATCATCTATGTCATTAATCTTATATTTAAGAAATACATCTGACAGTTTGACAGCTAAATCTATTTGAGCAGTATTAAACGGGTAATCAGAAAACGCCATAATGTCCGATATTAAATTGCTGTTGTGCTTACTCTTGGATGATTCAATTAGCGGTATAATCTTGTCGATAAAATCATTGCTTCTAATGTAATTAGTTACATCATTATGGGATAAATTCTTACTAAAGATAACAACATCTAAGATTAATATTGCAATGCTTTCACCACAAATTTCATGCATATTAATAAAATTAGGATGTTGAATTATGGTCCTAAATTCATCAATTTCATTTTTGTACTTTTCACTCATAGAACTTGTGTAATTATATGTTGAACTCCTTGATATTTGTAGCTTATTCGCTATTTCAGTAGGGCTTTCACCCCGCAAAATGCACCCTGCAACTTTTAACTTTTCTTCATCAGAACGGCTTTTACGGCCTTTATATTTCCTTAGTTTTACATCTTCACTACATAGCATTGAGTCAGATAGTAAGGCTTTTTTAATACCATTAATTTGCTTAACTTTTGCAATCCTAGTTTGTAAGTTTTGCATTGATACTATCAAATCAAACAGGTTTTTAACGCTACCTGTTGAACTCAAAAGCTTGCTGTCTTTTTCGCATAAAATATGAAGTTGAGTTTTGGTAATACGAAGAGACTCAAGCGTTACCAGTAGCTCATCCATACTTGATCCGAGCGAGCATAAGGAAGGTATGTGCAAAACGTCATTTACATTTAAAGTTGCAATTAGTGCATCTAGCCCTGCTCGTTCAACATCGGCCGGCTGGCTGTCATAAAAAATATTTTCTGGTGCCAATATTTCACTATATCTACTTTTGAAAGCTAAACTTTCTCTTGAACCATCATTATAGTAATAGGCATAAGTGCTCATGCAAAATCATTCCAAGCGTCTATTTTAAATATACCCTAATTATACACTAAGCACACTTGCAGGACGAGTAAGTGGTGTTGCTATAATTTGTGTATTTAGAGTAGACCTAAATTAAACACATTAAGGAATGTTTTGCTCGTAATGACTCATTGAATTTAAATCTCAGGGCGTTTGTGTTTTGCTTAGGAAAGCCCTCAGCGCCGGGCGGCTCTTCACGAAATAGGTTACGATAATCCCGATTATCGTAACCTATTTATTGTAGGCTAAATATTGGGCAGGGAAAGAGTGAATTTTTGTTTGTTTTGCTCGGATGTTTTCTTGGCCGCTTCGCAATGCTTTGGCTCCGTTTTGCGGGGGTATGCGGTTCCCAAAGCCAATCTCATAAACTGGTGGTGGTTGGCAAGCAAACAGTATGTATGACCGAGCATATAAACTGAGGGTGTTAGCGTGACTAACACAATCAAAATTTCACAATTTGTAAAGGGGAATTAAAAGAATTAAGAAATCAGCAAGCTTGTTTATGCTAATGGCGTAATATAAAGCATAAATCTATCAAATTATTATAATAGGGAATTTAAAGTGCACGATAAATCAAATAATAAAGCTAAAAACACATTAAGCATGATGATGACTTGGGCCGGACTAAATAATTTAGAATTACAAACTATCAGAAAATCTCTTGGTCTTGACGTAAGTGAAGCTGCTGAATATATAGGTGGTGTTTCGAAGGGGGTATGGGAGTATTGGGAGGCTGGTCATCATAGTATACCTGATGATATTGCTACGGATATGTACGATTTATGTGTAATGCGCAGTAGCTTAGTTGATAATACTATTGCTGAATCGGGTGATGACGCAGTAGGCGCATTGCGTTGGTATAGCACATTAGATGAGTTTATTGTTGATTACCCTAATAGCAATAACCTTGATTGGCGATTGCACCAAAGCGCCTTGAGCTTCCTGTTTGTTCAAGGGGGTGGTGTAGAGCTATCAACCACCATTGATACAAATAAAAAAGGGTTTATCTATAAGTGGTTCAACAACTTAACTGATGAACAGCTAGAGTGGAATAAGTAAAAGCGTATCTTTAAATCAAAGTTATTTACTGATGAACTGATGAACTGTGTAATAACTTTATAGACTTGTTGAGTAAGTTGTTTCCCGAGTATATCGGGAATGCCAATGTTGGCCTAATAGTAATTCATAAGGAAAACAAATGAATTTAGCACAAAAATTTAAACAGTCAGTTGATTCAAGCGCGCTAGAAATGTTTGGTTGTATTCTAGGTGATGGCAATAACGAAGAATTTATCAAGCAGCATTTAGTCGAGTTTGGTCATGAAGCTGAAATTAAAGACAGCCCATTTACCAATGAAAATGGTGATAAATGCAACTCAATTGATTTAATTTTCAGTGATGGTTCAGAGTGCAATATTCACGAATATGACATTGAAACGACAGCCTAGCATGAGCTGGAGTGGTGGTGATTGGTCTAAATCATCAATCACCGCCACCATTTTGTTAGTCTAAGGGGTTTATTTTCTTATTCCTCGCGCTTTCATGCCTTTCAGCTCTTGTTGTATGTAAATACCTTGAGGTTACTTCAATACTCTCGTGACCTGCATCCGCTTGTACGTGCTGGAGCGGCCTTCCTTGTGCTATGTCATGTGATATACCAGTATGCCTGATGCTATGCACTGTTAGCACACGCACTTCTGCGGCATCATCATGAAAACCATCATCTTCTAGTTTTTGTGCCGTTTTAATAAGAACATCATCTACAATTTCCCTAATCTGCCTAATGCCTAAGTTAGCATTAATATCACCAGCACTACGGCCATGACTTGCAGCTTTATGCCTGACAAATAAAGGTGTTTGTTCGCCTGGCACTGGCAAATCTGTTAATTTTCTAAACCTTCTGTACCTGATCAACGCCTGCTTTAATTCATCTGAAACAGATATAGTTCTACGCTTGCCACCTTTTGATTTGGGAATGTAAAAGCCTAAATATGAAGTTTTTTTATCTCTCCTGAACTGGCTCATAATAGGTGCATAGCCAGCTCTGGCCCCAATTTCAGATATACGGCAATATGTACTATAAAGTAACTTAATTAAAAAAACGGTTCGCTCATGGCTGCTGGGATCATCTTTTGCCATCAGCTCGACAGTATCAATCACATAGCTCCACTGTAAATCTGAAAAGAATTTCAGTTCGTCATCATCCTCGCCCGATGCGCTAGCTTGGCTTTTGTTTTTATACTTACCAAATTTCAATATTATACTTGCTGGGTTTCTATCGCAGTATTCTTCACCATTTAAAAATTTGAAAAACATACTTAAAATGCTTAGCTTCGTAGATATGGCGGGACTTGATAGCTTATATTTAACTTCTTCTATAGTTAGGTTAGAACCTTTTGGCACTCTTTTTGTGAACGGCCGCCACTTGAAGTTTGGTACCAAAACTCCTAAGCCTTTATTCATTGTGAATTGCGTGGCATTGTAGCTCCCAACTAATTCTATCGGAGGGTTTTCGCACCACTCTATATATTCAATTAGCAGTGTACGATTTATATCAGCAACAGACAGTTTCTTTAAAGACCAGCACCAATGCAAAAAAGCATTAAGCTCTGCTCTGTAAGCTTTAAAGTTATTATATTGATCTTTTTGCTCGCTAAGCCAGTCAATAGCTAATTCATATAGCTCACCTGCATCTTCAACATTGTTTAATGTTATGTAAGTTACATGCTCATTAATAAAAACGTTTGGTTCTCGTATGTTTTCAGCCGACTCGAACAATGGCATGGCTGGAGGAAGTAACTGTGCGCCACAAGATGTACTCAAATTTATTTCCTTAACCCTTAGACTATAAGTTAATCATCATTTTTTCGTATGAGTATAACTCATTAAAAGCATGGTTACTTTCTTTGCTCGCATTAGGCAAGAGCATAGCTTTATCTGTTAGCTTATCAACTGTTTCTGTGTATGACTTATAGATCGTGGTTTCTGAATGTCGTCTAAGTGATTCTAGCTGTGACTCGGTAGCGAGGTTCATAAACCAGTTTGGATGGCTTACTGCCCAGCTATATGAAGCTTTATTTGTACCACGATGAGTCTTATTGAAAGGTGTTACCGTATTATCTTTAAGCATGATCTTGAGTGCAAACGGATTGCTATAAAGACAACGAACTAAATTAGCCACTCTGCTAGATGATTTTATGTGAGTTATTGCTGCTGTAGGTAATTCTGATAATATTGCAGCCCAAATAAACTCTAACGAGTCAAAAACTTGATCGTCTTTAAGGAATTGAGTTAATAATTCGAGATACTGCAATCTTGCTTTATCATGTTTACCAGCTAATAAGTACATGGCTGGTAGCCAATACCTCTTGCCATTTATGTCACTGGTCCTAGCAATACTAGCTTTCCATTGTTTTATTAGTTTCAGCGGATCGGTAGGTTCATCTTGCAAATTAAGTGCTTCTACAAATTGGTTTCTATCCGTTGAGGCATGCATCCCTGAAGTGTGCCTTGCATTACTAAGTAATGACGACAAAATTCCGGCCTCTTGCCCAGTTATCTTGACCGGTGGGCAAGGTGGATCAGTGAATGTAAGAGTTACAACATTTACATCTGTCACTTCCACTTTAAATCTGTTGTCCTTCATATTAACCAGCGTTTTTTCTTAGTTATTTAAGTCTGAATATAAAAGTAACATACAAACTACAGTTACAATACTTACAATGCTAAATTGAACAAATAGTGGCAATGATTCAAACTCATGTAAATTTGATAATATTATTGTGATATACGAAGTCCCGATTAGTGCAACCATCGATCTACAGCTATTATTGTTTAAAAGCTCTATTAAAGTTGGTAGTTGATAATTCGTTCGGTTTTTCAAATTTTGGGCCCAACCGTATTTTCTTTAATAATCATGCTTAACTCCTAAAATAATTAAACTGGCTGTGGTTGAGTGACAGCAAGTGCGTATTTTCCGGTGATGCTGTCAGTGAATAACATTGAAACGAAGTATTGCGGCTGGTTGATGCAGCTTTCTTGAGCCTTCATTTGGTCACTGTATGCAAAGGCTTCTCGTGGATCTTCTTTACTGTTACCGTTTTCACATAAAAAACCACCATTGCCGTTGCAAATGATATAGCCATCGAAGTTTGTACTGTTAGGCAAACCGTTGTTGACGATTACATCAAGCGGATCTATTAAACCATCTTCATATGCATGTTCGGCCGTGCTTAGTGCAGCAGGGGTGTTTACAATTGCAAGTGTCTTGTCTGTGCGCTCTTTAATAGATGAGTTTATGCCTTTAATAGCTCGACGCTCTATTTCATAAGCTGCTTGTTGTCTATCATCGGGGTGAACTTTTGCTATTGAGACATTCGGACTATGGACTAAATTTGCCCACTCTATTGCTGGTAAAGTTTCTCTAAATATAACTCTACCTTGCTTTGATATAAGTTTAGCTTTCTTGGCTTTTAATTTATTTTTACGCTTTATGTTTTTTGTGTGAGCAATAGACATTGTTTTAAACTCTATAAATTGAATGTGCAAGATTTTAATGTTTTAAATATTTTAATCTACAGTAAATCTTAAAATAAATCAGTTGCGGGTTCTGAGTTCTATGTATAATTAGATGTAATATTACATTCTAATTGGAGAATATTATGAAAACGCCACCTTTGATTTTAGTTAAAACCTGGTATCAGCTTTTACAAAGTGACGATAAATCACTGAGCCAAAAAGGGCAGGCTATGCTGTTAGGTGCCTTTGGAACCATGGAGGGTGTAGCGGAGTATTTGAAAAAACATAAATTGCTATGAAATATTAATTTATTGGCGGTAGTATTGTTTAAAACAGTTGTCTGCGAACATTAAAAGTTGAAACTTTATTTTTTTAAATTATCTATATGATTTTTAATCTCTCTTTTGCTTTTTTTACCCATATTGCTATCAGTGCAAAAGTGATTTTTTACCTCTACACTGATGCTAAAGGGTTTTTCTTTATAATTTAAGGGTTTTCTTGTGGCAAATATCGTATTTGATAAAGATTTTGGACGTTACACTTCGAGTTTTGTTAACACTCACATACTGGGTGCAGAATGGATTGCACAATGCAGTGGATTAACAGTAAAAGAATTACATCAAAAAATTAATGAGCATAAGGATTTAAAGGAACTTGATAATATACTGATGCACGCGAGT
>NZ_JACJDO010000022.1:0-66433 GCF_014163535.1 Pseudoalteromonas sp. SR45-4 | reverse complement strand
ACTTTCAGCGCTAACTGCGTTGAATTTACTTGCAATAGGCCAGCTATTGACGCGTAAATTCGCCTTGTTTTCACTGAAAATCTCTGGCTAGAGAAAATAAATTTAAATATAACTATGATTTAGTATGTTAGTAAATCTCTTAACCAGAGGTCAGGTTAGGTATATAAATTTTGTTATTCATCAGTGATTTAGTTTTATAAACGATGAAGTTATTTTTATATAGGGTTTAATTCAATGGGTATTAAATACAAGGAAGGATATAGAAATGCAGATTGAAGCGATTAAAGGTGTGATTTTTGATTTAGATGGCACTTTAGTGTCATCAGAATTAGATTTTTCATTAATTAAAGCGCAAATAGGGTGCCCGTGTGAGCAAGACTTACTCGATTATATTGCCCAATTGCCTTCAGCATATATGCGCGAAGAAGCAATGAATATTGTACATCAGCATGAGTTACTCGACGCTCAACATGCCAAAATGCTACCCGGTGTGAGTGAGGCTGTAAATGCCCTTAAAGCTAAAAACATTCCAATGGCGATAGTAACACGCAATTTTGACAAAGCGGCCGCTATTAAGTTACAAAATAATCCACTGCCAATAGAAATAGTACTTACCCGAAGTGACGCGCCAGCAAAACCCGATCCGAGTGCATTAAATAATATTGCTACCTTGTGGAATATGAGCCCAAGTAATTTATTGTATGTGGGCGATTTTTTATATGATATTCAGGCAGCGCATAATGCCAATATGCGTGCATGTTTATACGCCCCCGATGTTACTCCTAGTTATGCTAGCCAGGCCGATTATGTATTACATGATTTTACGCAGTTAGTTACTTTAATTGACAATTACGCACAAAAAGTTGTGTTATGTTAAATAGCGCCTTGTTTATTTTTTTATGTAATTAGTGTGGTGTTATAAACGTTATATATTAACGTGGTGCTAGCCCAATACGTTTTGAATTGGTAAAATGTCGACAAGTTTAACGTATTCATTAGAGGTACATGATGGGCAGAGCATTTGAAGTTCGTAAAAGTTCGATGGCTAAAACGGCTAACGCAAAAACTAAAGTAAATTCAAAATACGGCAAAGAAATTTACGTTGCAGCTAAAAACGGCGAACCTGACCCAGATGTAAACCAAACTTTGCGCCGCTTAATCGAAAAGGCAAAAAAAGATCAAGTGCCTGCGCATGTTATCGAAAAAGCAATTGAAAAAGCCGCCGGTGGAGCAGGGGAGGATTACTCAACTGCACGTTACGAAGGTTATGGCCCTGGAAATTGTATGGTTATTGTTGACTGTTTAACCGATAACCCAAATCGTACTATTAAAGATGTACGTTTGCCTTTTACTAAAACAGATTCAAAAATTGGTACACCGGGTTGTGTAGCGCATATGTTTGATCATTTTGCTGTGCTTGGTTTTTCAGGCGATGACGACGAAGTTGTGTTAGAAGCACTAATGATGGCTGACGTTGATGTAACCGATGTTGAAGTAGAAGACGGTAAAGTATCGGTGTTTGCCCCACATACAGAATACTTTAAAGCTAAAACAGCCCTTGAAGAGGCGTTTGAAGGCATTAATTTTGAAGTAGACGAAATTACTTTTGTCCCGCAAGTACATATTGAAATTACAGATGAAGAAGTAATTGCTAACTTTGATAAGTTCATCACTATGCTTGAGGATTGTGATGACGTACAAAATATTTATCACAACGCAATCATCAAAAACTAATTAAAGCTGTATATTAAAGCGGTAATAATTTTAGAAAAAGCGTGTTTTGTGTAAGCAAAACGCGCTTTTTTGTGGTTAAAAACTAATAACGGCTACTAAGATGAATGTTAGCCATTCACCTTAGTTATTAATAATGGCTGGTATTTTTGGCAAATAAATAAAAACCAGCACTTTGGCTGGTTTTTGTATGCTAACTAGGGGGTTTTATTACTTGAAGTTAAGTGTTAAGTACCTTGCTGCGCTTTATATTTTAAGCGGTAGCTGTGCAATAAAGGCTCAGTGTAGCCACTTGGTTGCTTAGCTCCTTCTAACACTAAGGCTAGTGCAGCTTGGTAGGCAATATTATTAGCAAGTGATTGCTCACTAATTGCCATAGGCTTATAAGCACTGTCATGTTCATTTTGGCCATCTACCACTTTTGCCATTTTAGCCATGGTTGATCTAATTTGTTGCTCGCTGCAAATACCATGATGCAGCCAGTTAGCCATATGTTGGCTTGAAATACGCAGTGTTGCTCTGTCTTCCATAAGGCCAATGTGGTTTATGTCGGGCACTTTAGAGCAGCCAATCCCTTGGTCAATCCAGCGTACTACATAACCTAAAATACCTTGGGCGTTGTTTTCAAGCTCGGTTTTAATATCTTCTTTGCTAAGTAGCTCAGGCTCGTCCATTAATGGCGGGGTAAGTAGCTCATCTAGGCTGGCAATAGCACGCTTAGCAATGCTTTGCTGCTCGCTAAATACATCTACATCATGATAATGCATAGCATGCAGAGTTGCTGCAGTGGGGGAGGGCACCCACGCGGTATTAGCACCTGATTTAGGATGAGCTATTTTTTGCTCCATCATTAATGCCATTTTATCGGGCATAGCCCACATACCTTTACCTATTTGTGCTTTATGGCTTAAGCCACAAGCCAAACCAATGTCTACGTTGCGATCTTCGTAGGCGCTGATCCACGGCTCTAATTTAATAGCGGCTTTAGGCAGTACCACACCGGCGTGCATTGAGGTATGAATTTCATCACCTGTTCTATCTAAAAATCCGGTATTAATAAATACTACACGCTCTTTTGCTGCATGAATACAGGCTTTTAGGTTAGCTGAAGTACGGCGCTCTTCATCCATAATGCCCATTTTAATGGTGTTTTTTTCTAAGCCAAGTGCTTCTTCAACCATGTTAAATAGCGTGTTAGTTAATGCCACTTCTTCAGGACCATGCATTTTAGGTTTTACAATATTTATACTTTGCGCACTGGAGTTTTTAAGTGCACTGCTAGAATTTAAATCATGCAGCGCCGCTGTTGCAGTAAACATGGCATCCATAATGCCTTCAAACACATCGTTACCGCTTACGTCGGTAATTGCTGGATTGGTCATTAGGTGGCCTACATTGCGCACAAACATCATGCTGCGGCCTTTTAAGCTTAGGGTTTCACCATTTAGCGCCGTATATTGGCGATCGCTTTGCAGGGTACGTTCAACTGTGTTATCGCCTTTTTTAAACGATTCAACTAAGTTGCCTTGCATTAAACCTAACCAGTTTTTATAAACTTGTACTTTATCCTCTGCATCAACCGCAGCTATAGAATCCTCGCAGTCCATAATAGTGGTAAGTGCAGCTTCAAGTACCACATCTTTTAAGCCAGCTTTATCTGCTTGGCCTATTGGGTGATGGTGATCTATATGTAGCTCAAGGTGTAGGCCATTATTTTTGAGCAAAATAACGCTAGGGTTTTGTGCTTCACCTTGGTAACCCACTAATTGCTCAGGCTTTTTTAGTTTGGTTTGTGAGCTGTCGCGTAGAGTAATTG
The DNA here is from genome assembly GCF_014163535.1 of Pseudoalteromonas sp. SR45-4. Lineage (NCBI taxonomy): Bacteria > Pseudomonadati > Pseudomonadota > Gammaproteobacteria > Alteromonadales > Pseudoalteromonadaceae > Pseudoalteromonas > Pseudoalteromonas sp. SR45-4. Next base: position 62,886 of record NZ_JACJDO010000022.1, on the reverse strand, counting down.
ACAGCGCACCGTCAACAACAGAATAATTAGTGCTCTCTATATGCGAGCCGTTTTCTAGTGGCAAGGCTTTATCTAAAAACTGCCTCGCGTATGCCATTACTTTAAAGCCACGAACTGAGTTATAAGTACGGCCTTTTTCGGCACCATCTTCTTCGCTTAGTACATCAGTGCCATATAGGGCATCGTATAACGAACCCCAACGTGCGTTTGCAGCATTAAGTGCAAAGCGTGCATTGCTTACCGGCACTACTAGCTGTGGTCCCGCTGTTTGTGCTATTTCGGGCTCAACATTCTTTGTTTCAATACTAAAATTTTCAGGTTCGTTTACAAGGTAACCTATGTCGGTTAAAAACGTCTGGTACTGGGCTTTATCCCAGCTTTTATTAGCCAGATGATACTCATCAATTTGCTGTTGTAGCTGTTCGCGTTTAGCAAGTAGAGCTCTATTTACTGGCGTTAATGTTTGTACAATATGCGCAAAGCGCTGCCAAAATTGCTGCTCATTTAAATGTGTACCAGGTAATAGCTGGTTTTTAACAAAATCAGCTAGTTGGTTGTCTACGCTGAGTCCTGAGTGAGTGAGAGTGTGGGGCATTTTAATAATCCTTAAACGGTCGCGATATTGTAAATTTTAGTGTGCGTAGTGTAACCATAACGTAAAAAAGAGGGGTTGAGTGCATTTTACTCATTCATGATATGTATAGCCGCAATAACAACTATAAATTTACTAAATCTGAAAAATAAGCCTAATGTTTAATTAAGCGCTGCAGAGCAACTAAAGCAGTCACTCTCATAACACTATAATAATTTACCCCGTTCAAAGGATTTTAATTATGACTACATATAAAAGCGAAACAGATACATTAGCAACACTTTGTAAAAAACAAGGTAGTGCATGGAAAACCATTAACCCTGAATATGCAACACGTATGCGTTTACAAAATCGCTTTCGTACTGGGGTAGAAATTGCACAGTTTACTGCTGACATTATGCGTGAAGACATGGCCGCATACGACGCAGATACAAGCCAGTACACTCAGTCTTTAGGTTGTTGGCATGGATTTACTGCGCAACAAATGATGATGGCTATTAAGCGCCATCAAAAAACAACTAAGCGTAGTTATGTATACTTAAGTGGCTGGATGGTTGCGGCACTTCGTTCAGAGTTTGGTCCGCTTCCGGATCAAAGTATGCACGAAAAAACCTCAGTTCCGGCACTAATTGAAGAAATTTACACCTTTTTAAAGCAAGCCGATGCACGTGAACTAGACCATTTATTTAATGACCTAGATGCAGCTAAAGCAAACGGCGGCGACGTACAAGCGGTACTAGATAAAATTGATAACTTTGAAACGCACGTAGTGCCAATTATTGCTGATATTGATGCCGGTTTTGGTAACGAAGAAGCGACTTACCTACTCGCTAAAAAAATGATTGAAGCAGGTGCTTGTGCAATTCAAATCGAAAACCAAGTGTCTGACGCTAAGCAATGTGGCCACCAAGCAGGTAAAGTAACCGTACCGCACGAAGACTTTTTAGCTAAAATTAACGCAGTACGTTACGCATTTTTAGAACTGGGCATTGATAACGGTATTATTGTTGCGCGTACCGATTCACTAGGCGCCAGCCTAACGCAAAAAGTACCGGTTTCACAAACTCCAGGTGACTTAGCTAGCCAGTACAATGCATTTTTAGAAACTACGCCAATTAACGGAGTTGAAGATTTAAATGAAGGCGACACTGCAATGAAGCTTAATGGCCAACTTTGCAAACCAACGCGCCTTGATAATGGTTTATTCCAGTTCCGCGAAGGTACAGAAAAAGACCGCGTAGTACTAGATTGCGTAACTAGCCTACAGTCGGGTGCAGATTTACTGTGGATTGAAACCGAAAAACCACATGTTAAGCAAATTGCTGAGCTGGTTAATCGTGTTAAAGAGCAAGTGCCAGATGCTAAGCTTGTTTATAACAACTCACCGTCGTTTAACTGGACACTTAAGTTTCGTGAGCAAGTGTATCAAGAATGGCAAGAAGCGGGCCGTGACCTTAGCGCTTACCCAAGCTTGGGTGACAATAAAGGCCTTATGGCACCAGAAATGGATGCTACCGAGCTTGCAGTAGCAGCCGATTTACTAGTACAAAACTTTCAACGTGATGGTGCACGTGAAGCCGGTATTTTCCATCACCTAATCACATTGCCAACGTACCATACAGCAGCACTAAGTACGGATATTTTGTCAGAAGGTTACTTTGGTGACTTAGGTATGCTGGCTTATGTACGTGATGTACAGCGTCAAGAGATTCGTCGCGAACAAGCGTCTGTTAAGCACCAAGACCTTGCAGGCTCTAACATTGGCGATACACACAAAGAGTACTTCTCTGGTGATAATGCGCTTAAAGCCGGTGGTGAAGATAACACCATGAACCAATTCTAATTCAACTAGATAGTGTTACGTAAAGGGCCGAAAGGCCCTTTTTTTATGCGTATAATTAAGTAACCTGTCTGTGGATAATAAAGCTATCTCTAGTCGCTTTTTGACGTTAACTGCATTGAATTTGTTTGCAATAGGCCAGCCATGGGCGCGTAAAGCTGCCTTGTTTCCTCCCCACTCCTCAAATAAACCTCTAATTAAAGAAAATAAAATTATCATTACAGTTTAATACTTTAGTAAACCTTTTAACCAGTTCAGTTAAGTAGCTACCCGCAACAGATCAGTATTTAACTAGCTGGCTATAATTACGGATCAGAGTTTAACCAAGCTTAGTGTAAAGCCCATTATTTAACCTTTTTAGCACTTTTATGGCTTTATAAACTGTAAATAAAGGCCATAAGTGACTGATTTTAGCTTTTTGAGTGAACACTCACCTTATAATAAACCGATTTTTTACTAACTTGAGCCATCGACAAAACACTTTTTTACTAACTGAGGGCCTATAAACACTAGCTCAAACCGGTTTTTTACCAACTCAGTGGGTATTTAATTGTATAAACCGAAATTTTACCAACTCAAATAATAGTTAAGTCCGATACTTAAGCTAGGCATTAAGATAGCTTAAGTATTAGTAAGCATTTAGATGGCTTTATCTCTATATTGCTGATGTTAGCGTGTAGGTGAATATAGTTAAAGTGGACTATATCCCTAAAGGGGTAGTGAGTACTTTTTGGCTATATTAACCTGATCTCCGGATAATAAACTTATCTCAAGCAGCTATTTTCAGCGCTAACTGCGTTGAATTTTCTTGCAATAGGCCAGCTATTGACGCGTAAATTCGCCTTGTTTTCACTGAAAACCTCTGGCTAGAGAAAATAAAATTAAATATAAATATGATTCAATACGTTAGTAAATCTCTTAATCAGAGTTCAGGTTAATTAACTTGCCGCGGCGTTTGTAGTTTGCCTAGGCGTTACTATTAAAAATACCTAACCTGAGTTTAGGTTACTTACTGTAAACCCCCTTTACACTTATTGGTAATGTAAAAAAGCCACTTTAAAAAAGTGGCTTTAACTTACATACCAAGCGGTATGTTTAGGTTATTTAGTGTGTTTATCAAACCACCATTGAATATAGGCAACTTTAGCCATTAAATTAGACGGACGAGCGGTAATACCATGTGATGCATCGGGAATACGTACCATAGCGGTTTCAACACCTTGTAGCTTTAATGCTTGATAAAACTGTTCGGTTTCTGAAATCGGTGTACGGAAATCAGATTCACCGGTTAGTAGCATAGTGGGTGTTTTTACATTGCCGACATAACTAATTGGCGAGCGTTTCATATAATGTTCTATATGATCCCACGGCTTACCCGGAAACCAATAGTCAGCAAAGAACGGGTAAAAGTCGGCAGTTAGTACAAAACTGATCCAGTTAATTACAGGTTTAGCAACCACGGCTGCGGCAAAACGGTCGGTATGGCCAACTATCCACGCGGTAAGTACGCCGCCACCAGAGCCACCGGTAACAAACAATTTAGACTCATCAATAAAACCTTTGGCAATTAAAGCATCTACTCCAGTCATTAAGTCGTCATAATCGTTACTTGGGTAATTATGATGAATAGTTTGTGCAAACTCTTTGCCGTAAGAATCACTCCCGCGAGGGTTCATATACAATACAACGTTCCCCTTAGCCGCATATAATTGTACCTCGGCGCTAAAGTGCGGGCCGTAATTGGCTACCGGGCCACCATGAATTTCAAGAATTAATGGGTACTTTTTATTACTGTCAAAACCAGGCGGGTAGGCTACCCAAGCTTGAATTGGCAGTTGATCGTGGCTCGATTTAAGCCATAGCTCTTCTACCTTGGCTAGTTGTTTATGCCCCAGCGAGTTGTCATTTAAACTTGTTAAGCGCTGTGCTTTACCACGTTTAATTGCCGCTACATCGGCAGGGCGCTGCGTGTCTGCTAGGGTAAACACAATTTCGTCATCTTCGCTCACATCAAAGTCGCCACCAGAATAAGGACGACCAAACGAAACGCTGCCAATTTTTTCAGTAATAACTTTACGTGAACCGCTACGAGGTTGGTACGCTAACGTGGTTTGCCCTTGATCAGCGTAACTAAAGTAAATGCCTTTAGAGTTACCGCTCCACTTTATTTTGGCTACGCTGCGGTCTAAGTCGGCAGTTAAATTAGTTGTTTTACCCGAACGTAGGTCGCGAATATACAATTGGGTGTTTTCGTAATTAGTTTGCTTGTCATCGTAACCGGTATACGCAAGGTAGCGGCCATTAGGCGATACTTGAGGTTGGCGATCGGGGCCGTTTCTATCGGTTACAGCGGTTACTTCAAGCGTAATTAAATTAAGTTTATATACTTCGCTGTTAGTTGGTTTTAACAAGTAATTGTTATGCCTATTAGCCGAAAAATATAACGCTTTTTTATCTTTACTAAAGCTAACTTCGCCGCCGTTATTAAACTCATCAAAGGTGAGCTGTTTAGCATTGCCGCCATTTGCGTCAATAATAAATAATTGCTCAAAGCCCTTCTTAGAGTAACCAGCACCATCAGCACGATAATACACATCGTCAATATATTTAGCTGGCTCTGCCCAAGTAGCGCCTTCAGGTTTACCAGGTAAGTTAATGGGTGAGCTTGATGTGGTGGCAACAAACATACTAAATGCGAGTTGCTTAGCATCTGGGCTCCAGCTTAGCGCTTTTGGCGTACTTGTAAGGTTACTTATTTTGCTAACCGCGCCAGTTTTAAGCCATTTCATGTAAATTTGGTTGCTACCGTCACGGTTTGAAATAAACGCTAAACGAGAGCCGTCCGGCGACAACTTGGGCGAATGATCCATATGCACGCCAGAAGTAAGCGGTTGAATTTGTCGTGTTTTATAATCTACTGTCCAAATATTACCTATTTTACGGTCGGTTTTTATATCCATTCTGTTACGTACAAAATAAACTGTTTTACCGTCTTTGGTAATGTCTAGCTGGTTAGCGTATTCAAGCGTAAATACATCTTCTAACTGTAGGGTGCTGCTATTGGCAAAGGCAAGATTACCTGTGCTTATTAATAGACTAAGCGCAAAAAATGTTTTCATTTCAAATCCCTGTGGTTGTTAATAATAGTTATATGTTAGAGAGTTTAAAAATAATAGCTAGGGCGATGAAGTAATTGCGTGGGTGACTAAATCTGTAAAACGGTTCAGCTGTAAAGGGGGTTTACAACTGAACATATTAAATAATGCTTTACCGTTTACACAATAACTTTATTTGTTGAATGAGTGCAATACCGGCAGGGTTATCACCGTGTACGCATAAACTATCGGCATCTAAAATTAACTTTTTACCTGAACGCGTAGTTACGCTGCCATCAGCTAACAGTTGCTTTACTTGCTCAATTAAAGCTTGCTCGTTATGCACACTGCCTGCTAACTGCCTTGACACTAAAAGCCCTTCGTCGGTGTATTGTCTGTCGGCAAAGGCTTCTAATATTAATTTTAACCCTAAAGTGTCGGCCATTTTTTGATGCTTTTTAGCATCAGCAGTAGCTAAAATCATTAATTTTAATGGGCTAGGGTAGTGTGCTACTGCGCTCATTACGCTAGTTAAAAGCTGCTCGTTAAGCATCATGTCGTTATAAAGTGCGCCATGGGGCTTAACATAACTAAGGCTTAAGCCTTGTACTTTGGCCATACCTTCTAATGCAGCAATTTGATAGTGCAGACAATTTGTAAGCTCGCTTGCACTTAGCGCCATAGATCGTCTGCCAAAACCTTGTTGATCTGGGTAGCTAGGATGAGCGCCAATTTGTACCTTATGCTGTTTTGCCAGCTTGAGCGTATTTGCCATTACATCGGCATCACCCGCATGAAAACCACAAGCAATATTAGCCATATTAATGTGCGGCATAGCTTCTTCATCTAAGCCCATTTTCCAAGCACCAAAGCTTTCACCTAAATCGCAATTTAATAGCATTTAAGTTCTCCTTACTTTTTTATTGTTACAGGCAAAGTGCCATTAGCTGGCAATTTACCTAACAGTACGTGTGCTAAAGCGGTAAATGCGGGGCCTGTTACAATATCGTTTTTATCGTGATCAATATTATAGGCATATGATGCAAGTACAGCATGCGCATAATCGCTAAACTCACCAATGTCGTAAGGCGCTCTTAGACTAATAAATACCGTGTTTTTATTTTGCTTTTTTGCCACTTTTAATAACGACTCAAGTGCTTTTGGTTGCTGTGCGTTGCTAAGTGCAAATTGAGGAGCGTTTTTTAAATCATCCATACCGCCAATTTCTACCGCACTTTGATTTGGCGTTGCGTTACCCGCTATAACAACATCGGCTTTATTAATGTCTGTGTGCGCTTGTTGCGGATCAAAGCCTTGCAAGCTACTACAAGTATAGTTAAGCGTTTGTTTACTAATGCTTTGCAGGGCTTGTTGTAGTGCCATGCATTTGCGGGTGTCGGGCATTATAATATGAACATGTTGCCCAGTTTTAAGTGTAAGTGGCAGTGTATTATGAGTGTTTTTAACCTGTGTAATAGCCTCTACCGCTAATTGTGCTTCAATATCGCGATGCGCTTTACTCCCAATAACGTGCTTGGCGTTAACTAGCGCATTAATGGCATTAAAACTGGTATTAAGTTTAAACTTACTTTTAAGCGTTGTAATACGCTGCGCCGACTCAGTTATTTCTTGCTGATTAAGTTGCTTAGACTTAACTGCAGCGACTAAATCTGTAATGAGCTGATCAAGTTTGGTTAAGTCATCTATGCTGCGAATTTCTATTGGCATTAAGGCAATATCGACCCCTGCAGCAAAGGTGTTTATAACCGCTTGAGTAGGATTAAAAAAGTGACTAATACCTGCCATATCAAGTGCATCGGTTACTACTACGCCATTATAATTAAGCTCATGGCGTAAAATATCAGTAATTATTTTACGCGACATAGTTGCGGGCTTAATCATGCTTTTACCATCAACACTGGTAAAGGTACTGCTATCAAGCGCAGGGTACTGAATATGTGCGGTCATGATCATGCCAGGGCTTTGCGTGGCAATAATCTGTTTAAAAGGGGCTAGATCTTGTTGGTAAATAACCTCTTTTGCATGGTTTACCCTAGGTAAGCCCGTATGGCTATCTACGTTAGTGTCGCCGTGGCCCGGGAAATGTTTAAGTGAACTAATAATGCCGTTATTTTCAAACCCAGCAACTTGAGCGGCACCTAAAGTTGCAACGCGCTTAGGGTCCTCGCCAAAAGAGCGTACATTAATAACGGGGTTATCTGGATTCATATTTACGTCGATTGAAGGCGCATAATTAACGTTAATACCCAAAGCACTTAGCTCGGTGGCCATTACTTTAGCGCTTTGCGCGGCAAAATAACTGTCGTGTTTTTCAAAAGTAGCACCAATCGACATATTACCGGTAAACGAGGTTGCTACATCGCGCGGTAGGCGTGCAACACGGCCGCCTTCTTGATCAACCGAAATAAACAAAGGTAATGCAGAGCTTGATTTACTTGCAGCATGTTGTAATTGTTGGTTAAGGGTAATTATTTGTTCAATAGATTGGGTGTTTTCAGAAAATAAAATCACCCCGCCAATATTGTATTTACTAATGGCGTTTGCCAGTTCATCGGGTAATTGAGTCATTGGCGTTCGGCACTGTTTGCTTGCACCTTGGTGACAAAAATAGCGAAAGTCGAGTAATAGCTTTTGGCCAAGTTGTTGTTCAAGCGTAAGCGCAGGTTGAGCTATAGAAGATTGTAATGGCATTAAACACCCGATTAAAAAAGCAATAGACGATACAGCATACTTATTTAGCAAAACACACTCCAAAGCTAAATAAAATAGATAAGTGCATGCAGCTTATCTATTTTTTAGTGCAACTGCAAAGCCGATACGCAATAGCGGTGCGTTTAAGTCTTATTGATTTTTAAAGCTGAATAAACGCTGATATTAGGGCGTTATTTTTAAGTAATTTAGTAACACATTTGAATGTGTGGCATAACCTCGGTGGTGTTATTTTCAAGCCTGGCGCTAATGTTATATACCCGCTTAAGCAGCGCAGGGGTAAGCACTTCTTTTGGTGTACCGCATGCGGCTACTTCGCCATTATTAAGCATGTAAATTCGATCTGCAAAACTGGCAGCAAGCGATAGGTCGTGGATCACGGCAACCACTCCTGCGCCTTGGCTTGCAATACTTTTAGCTTGAGCCATTACATCGTATTGATGAAAAATATCTAAGCTAGAGGTGGGCTCGTCAATTAGTAAGTAAGGTGTTTTATTGGCAACTAGGCTAGGCTGAATTTGGCATAATACCCGCGCAAGTTGTACGCGCTGCTTTTCTCCGCCAGAGAGTTGTGTAAAGGTATGGGCTTTTAAGTGCGTTACACTAAGTGCTTGCATTACTTGCTCTGAAAAATGCATAAGCTGCTGTTTACTATAGTCTGCTTGATGGGCAAAGTGCGCCATATCAACCACTTCAGCTACGCTAAATGGAAAGTCGAGTTCGTAATTTTGCGTAAGCACAGCGCGTAATGTAGCCAAGCTTGCTATTGAGTAGTCGCTAAGTAGGCGATCATTAAGTGTGATATCACCATTATTAATTTTTATATCGCCGCATAAGGCTTTTAGTAACGACGATTTACCTGCTCCATTAGGGCCTATAATTACCACTAACTCGTTAGGTTTTACATAAAAGTTAATATGCTTGAGTAGTTTTTTTTGCCCAATTAGGGCCGACACATTATTAGCGCACAGCATTTATAAGCTCCGTTGCTGATAAGTTTTTAACAACATAATTAAAAAGAAAGGGCCACCAATAGCACTGGTTATTAAGCCAATAGGTAACTCTGCAGGGAGCATCACAGTGCGTGCAAATAAATCAGCAAAGCTTAATAACAGCGCCCCGCCTAAAATACTTGCTGGCATTAAGTAACGATGATCGGGCCCTAAAACAAGCCTTACAATATGCGGCACAATAAAACCAACAAAGCCAATAATACCGGTAATGGAGACGGCAGCACCGGTGCACAATGCCGTACAAATAAATACCTGTTTTTTAAGCCGCGTTACATTAATGCCTAAATGTTTAGCTTGCGCTTCGCCTAGTAAATATAAATTAAGAGGTTTTGCTAGGCGTAGTAATAAAACCACACTCAAAACAATAATACATAAAGAGGGCAGCATCATGGCAAAGTGATTACCGGCTAACGACCCCATACTCCAAAATGTTAAATCGCGCAGTTGTTGCTCGTTACTAATTAATGTAAGCCCACCAATGAGCGATCCCACAATGGCGTTAACAGCAATACCTGCTAGTAATAAGCTTATAATTGTAAACTGACCACTGTGAGCGCTTAATCTATAAATAAATACACACACACTAATACAGCCAATAAATGCGCCAACCGGTACTGCATAAACACCCAAGGTGCTGCTAAAGTTAGCAAATAAACTACTGCCTAACACTATAGTGGCTACAGCGCCAAGTGCTGCACCACTCGACACACCAATTAAACCCGGATCGGCTAATGGGTTTCTAAAAATTGCCTGCATAGCACAGCCACAAGCGGCTAGCCCTGCACCTACCACCATGGCTAACACTATGCGCGGTAAGCGTATTTGCCAAATAATAGCGTTTTTTAAGCTATCAGTTTCAAGCTGGTTAATTATTGCCACTATTTCACTTAAGCTTAAATTTACGCCACCTTTACTTAGTGCAATAAAAAACATAAAAACACAGGCTAAAAATAAACAGGGAATGGCCATTTTTCGCTGTTTTTGTTCGGTTAATAGCGTACTTCCTAATGCCAGCATAGTTATTACTCACTTAGCTCAATGTTAGGTTGAGAGGCTTTAGCAAAGCGAAACTTATACGTTGCAGGTAATTTAGCATTAGGGTGTAAAACACTCGCAAGCTCTACTACTGCTTGTGGTGTACGTGGACCCATGCCTAATAAATAACTGCCGTCGAAGCTATAAACTTGCTTATTTTTAACTGCATTAGAGAACTTAAAATGTGCTAGTTTTGATACGTTTTCCAGTGGGGTGTCGCCGTGTCGTCCCATGGTAATAATTGCGTCTGGATTAAGAGCAAGGGCCGCTTCAGTTGAAAGCGGTTTCCAATTTTGTATATGCTCTGCTGCAATATTAATTGCTCCAGCGGCATTTATTAATTCATTTGCAGAGGTATTTTCCCCGGCTACAATAGGTTGCCCGCTGCGTACATTAAGAATAAAAAGTACTCTAGGCTTATAAGTACTTTGTTGTAAAACTGTGTTTAAAGCAGCTCTGTCTATTGCCAAGCTATTTGCAAGTTGCTCTCCCTTTTTAGGTACATTGAGTAAACGTGCAATGTGTTTTATTTTAGCTTCAATACCTAAAAAGTTATCTTCTTGTGTAAGTATGGTCATGTTTATTCCCGTACTTTTTAGCTGCTCTACTACCTTTTGAGGCCCTGTGTCGGCTTCGCCTAAGAGTAAATCTGGGCTGAGCGATAATATCCCCTCTGTACTTATTTTTCGTACGTACCCTATTTGCGGTTTTTTAGTCGCAGCATTTGGAAATACACTGGTGCTGTCTACACCTACAATACGATGCTGCTCATTAAAGGCATAAATAATTTCGGTTATTGAGCCTCCCGAAACAACAATTTTTTGTGCCGAAAATGGAGCTGAATTACTGCTACAAGCAAATGTTAACAGGGTAAGCGTAATTAAATATGTGAATAGGGGTTTCATAACAAATCCAATGTTGATATTATCAATAAACACGAACAATAACAGTTATCATTTATATTTAAAAGCTATGAAGTTTACTATTTTTATATTACTGTCAGCAGTTGCTCATTATATTGGGTTGTTTATGCAACCTGCTCCCCCTAAAGCTATGACATTTTCGCAGGGGCAAAAAGCCGATCGTGTGGCAATTAATATTATTAACTCAACCCAGGTTAACGCCAGTAAAGTAGCTAAAAAAATACCAGCTGAGCCAAAACTAACAGCGCCTGCAGTTAAAAACGATAATGTTAGTACTGAGTTTTCGGGCACCAAGCAGCACCTTAAAGTAGTAAAAAAAACACCTGAAAATATAAAAAAAATAATAGATAACCCGCCAAAAAAACCAGCTAAAGCCAAACCGGTTAACACAGCTAAAAATACTGAGCATAAAAAGTCTGTAAAAAACGCCCCAGCAAACAAAAATAAAATAAAGCCTGCTGCGCCCAGTTCTAGTACCACAAAACTAAGTAACCAGCACTCTGCTACTAATCAATTAGTTACCGTAACCGAATTACCATTATTTAAAGCCCCTAAGCCAATATTAACGTATCCGTTACGGGCTAAAAAAAGAGGTTACGAAGGGGTTACGTTATTACAAATTGAGTTGAATAAGCAGGGGCATATAGCAAAATTAACTGTGTTAAAAAGCAGCGGATTTACTGAGCTCGACAAAGCTGCTTTAAATAATGTAGCGCAGTGGCAGTTTCATCCTGTTGTTAAAAATAACCACCCGATAAAAGCACGATTTAGCGTGCCAATTCGGTTTTCGTTAAACGTATAACAAAGAGTAATAACATGCAGTCAACTTTTAATGCGGTAGGTATTATGGCTTGGCCATTACTATTGGTGTCAATTATAGCTTTGGCTATTGTGCTGGAGCGCAGCACTATTTTAATTATTGCTAAGTGGCAATTAAAGCAACATAAACTAGGGACAAGTCAATTTGCAATTACGCTGCAAGCTAAGCAGTTGCTGCACAGTGAGCAACGTTTGCAATGGTGTCAATTGTATTTACAAGACTGCTTAATTGATTGGCGAAAACGGCTAAACATATTGAGCTTATTGGCCTCTTTAAGCCCTTTAATGGGGTTACTTGGTACTGTGTGGGGGTTGGTCGTTATGTTTAAACGTATTGCCGAAACTAACCAAGCGGTTACGCCTGCTTTACTAGCTGATGGCTTGTGGGAAGCTATGTATTCAACTATGGCTGGATTAGTTATTGCTATTCCATGTTTATTAGTTAGCGGCTTATTAAACACCATACTAGAAGGGTTACAAAATGATTTTACAAGAATTATCAATCATTTAAATTATAAGTTTACCTATAGTGACTCACCTTATGCTTAGCTTGCCACCGCGTAATACAGCGGCGCAATTAGTGCCAGACTTAACCGCTTTGCTTGATGTGTTATTTATTTTATTGGTTTTTTTATTACTTACAGCAGCGGTTAAGTTAAATATGCTTGATGTAACGCTTCCCGATACAGGTAAAAACACCAGCACACCGGTACAACAAGCAGATGTACAGGTGCTTAGTATTCGGTTAGAGCATAATAAGCTTCAATACGCCCTCGAAAAAGAATCATTTACTACGTTAAATGAAGCGATTAACGCCTTAAAAAACAGTAAAGAAAGCTTACCTCTGTATTTAGCGGTTGATCAGCAAGTACCTAGCGGCGAATTAGTAAAGCTATTAGCTAAACTTTCTGCTGAAAAGTATCAAGTTGCAAATATTTTAGTTAAAAGCGATTGATAACTATTATCATTTGATGTTTATTTTGTTATAGTCAAGTTGCTTTAGGCAGTAGGGGCTAACCCAAAGCGTTATGTAATTTTTTTGCATTCAATATAAGTAGAGCAAAAGAGTAAACAAAATATAATTATTAAATGGAGTAAATAATGCGTATTACCAAACTGGCAGCTTGCCTTGCCACTCTGTCTTCGCCCTTAATGGCAGCTGATCTTGAAAACCCTGACCACACTAATATGCCGGTTACAGCACTTGATGCCGTAACCGTTACGGCAACCCGTACCGCAAAGTCTGCACTAAATTCAGCTCAAGCCGTTAATGTTATTAACGCAGAACAAATAGAGCAAGTACTTGCTAGTAGCGTATTCGACAGCCTTATTAGTATTCCTAACGTTACTGCAACCGGTGGCCCACGTAATATGGGACAAAAGTTTAATGTACGTGGTTTTAGTGACGCAGAAGATGTGTTGATAAGTGTAGATGGTGCAATTCAAACATTTGAAAAGTATCGAATGGGAAGTTTTTTTTCAGATCCTGAACTTTATCGCTCTGTAAATGTTAAACGTGGACCAAGTACTGTTTTGCATGGCGGTGGTGCTTTAGGTGGTGTGGTAGAAATGGAACTTAAAGATGCCAGCGACTTTTTAGCACCGGGTGAGCAAGGTGGCGTTAAAGTTAAGCTAGGTCACCATGGCAATAATAATGAAAATAACGGTACCGTATATGCTTATGCACGCCCTACTGACTCATTAGATATACTTACTTCGTACGTAAAGCGCAGCAGTGACGACTTTAAGTTATCAAATGGTGAAACGCTCGATAATTCGGGTATTGAGGCCGAGTCGCTGCTTTTAAAAGCAGAGTACTACTTAAACGAAGACTCCTTAATTGGATTGTCGTATACAAAAAGTGAAGACAATCAGCGCACCGAGTTTAATACGACCGATCCTGGCGCATGGGGTACGGTATATAGAGAAATAGAACAGTCAGTTACTAATTTAAGCTATGAGCTTAACCCCGCCAATAATCCTTATGTAAATTTAACAGCACGCTTAGGGCGCACCCAAAGTCAGGTTGTTGAAAGTGATGGTTCAGGCACTTTAAAAGATTTTATTGGCTTAGAGTCTAACTACGAATACAACATAACTACACTTGATATTGCGAATACATCTTTAATTAAACAGCATACTTTAACCTATGGCATGCAGTATTCTGAAAAAGATCGAGTGGGAACCAAGTTAAGTTATCCATGCCTTAATTTAGACATGCAAACTTATCAATGTATTGATTATGCAGAGCAAGCAATACAAAACGAAATAACCTCACAGCCCGGAGGTACTCAAAAACGCATAGGCGTTTACCTACAAGAAGAATTTACTTGGCGGGCATTAACGCTTACCACAGGGCTACGTTATGAAAAGTATAAAACCACAGCAACCTCTAGCTTTGCCAACTCATTTAATAATTTAGATACCGATGTTGATCACTCTCAAGTGGTGCCTGCATTAACCGCTCACTATCAAATTAATAACCAGCTAGCTGTTTTTTCAAGTTATCAGCAAGGATTTAGAGCCCCATTAATAGATGAGCTTTATGATCAATATGGTGGGCGTGATCCGGCACTCGAACTTAAAGTAGAAAACAGCACCAATAAAGAAATAGGTGCGAGTTACCAAAACCAAAACATATTTACAAACAGAGATGCCTTAACTGCCCGTGTTATTTATTTTAAAGTAAAAATAGATGACGAAATTCAATCAAACACCAATATAGCCACTAATCCCGAACCCGCAGCGCGTTATAACAATAGTGGCGAAAACCAACGAGACGGCATTGAGTTTGAAATTAATTATGCACATACCTTAGGTTATGCCAACTTTTCTTATAGTCGAATATCAGGTGAAAACCAAAACAATGAACCACTATGGTATTTACCAGCCGATAAGTTTGCACTGAGTAGCGGATTAAACTTTTTTAACGACGTGCTAAAAACAGGCTTTAGTATTCAACATGTTAATGATCGCACTGTGCTTGTATCAGGCATTGAGCAGCAACATAAAAGTTATGTTTTAGCCTGTATAAACGCCAGTTGGGATATTAACGACAGCTGGAATGCCCGCTTAGCAATAGATAATTTATTTGATAAAGAATACCAAGTTATAGCGGGTACTACAGGCGCCATTGGCGACTATGGTGTTGGCCGTAATATTAAAACGCAAATTAGTTTTAAATTTTAAGTTGCCGTAATGGCCACTTAGGCCATTACCTTTTAGGAGTAAATTATGAATACCTTAGTTAACCAATATCAAACATTAAAAGTAGCGCAGCCCAATATTCGCAGTGTAGATGCCGCCGTACAACTTGGCACCACAGAAGCACAACTTATTGCCTCTCAAGTAGGGCAGCAAGCAATTAAATTAAATATTAATCAAATCGAAAACATTCTCAAAGGGTTAAAAAAACTAGAGCATGTAATGGCACTTACACGCAACGGCGTTGTAGTGAGTGAAATTAAAGGCTGCTACGAAAAACTATATACTTCACAACGTAATAATAAAAAAATGGGAATAGCAATTAACCCAGGAGGCATAGATTTAAGGTTGTTTTTATCGCAATGGGCCAGTGTATTTGCTGTTAAGTTAAATAACATGGTGAGCATTCAGTGCTTTGATAAACATGGCCGAGCTGTTCATAAAATATTTAATACCGATAAAACTAATTTAACTGCGTATCAGGCGCTAATTAGTAAATATAGCGACCCAGAGCAAAGCACTACATTAGTGGTAGAGCCAATCAAAACCCAAGAGCTTGAGACCACACCGCAAGAAAATATAAATGTAGCGGGCTTTTTAACCGCATGGGAAAACTTGCAAGATGTGCATCATTTTCCGGCATTATTAACCGAGTTTAAAGTAGGCAGAATACAAGCACTTGAACTTGCACAGCCCAATTGGGCACAAGAAATACCAACCGCAAGCTTACCGTTAATATTTAGCACGTTAAAAGAGCAGCAAAGCGAGGTAATGATTTTTGTAAATAACAACGCCGCGGTGCAAATATACTCAGGAGCACTCAATAACTTAAAGCAAGTAGGGCCTTGGTATAACGTGCTTGATGAAGACTTTAATTTACATATTAAAAATGAAGATTTAGCGCGTGCTTTTGTCGTTAAAAAACCAACAGATAACGGTAATACTGTGGTGCACTCAATAGAGTTTTTTGATGAGAGCAGCAACACAGTTATGACCTTATTTGGCCGCAGGGTTGAAGGTAAAGAGCAACCGAAGCAGTGGATAACGCTGTGTAATAAATTAATCGATAGTTATAAAAGTTAACTAGATACAACACATTTCTAATTATTGTCTACCGATAGGTAGGCAATAATTAACCGGAACTCTGGTTAAGAGATTTATTAACGTATTGAATCATACTTATATTTAAATTTATTTTCTCTAGCCAGAGGCTTTTAGCGAATTTACGCGTCAATAGCTGGCTTATTGCAAGTAAATTCAACGCAGTTAGCGTTGTAAATAGCTACTTGAGATAGTTTTGTTATCCAAAGCTTAGGTTAATTAGTACTTCACATTATTAAAGTTGGTTAGATTCTTGGTTTTAAAGCAGGTAGTATAAAATGTATTGAATATATTATGCATGCAAGTTGTACGTGAGGTATAGACAGAGTGTTTCACAAACTATTACCAACATTAAACCTCAGGTTTCTTATACTATTACTTGTTTTACTTGCCTCTATTTGCACCTTAGTAAGTAGTTTTTATGCTACTTATCAAGTGCAAAAAGAGCAGTTAATCAACTACACGTTACACAGTAATTACGCTTATGCTAATAAGCTTGCTTCAGCAACAGATAGCTTTCTTGAACATTTGCAGGGTGCATTCTCGTCGGCTTTAGCTACGAGTTAAGCCCTGCGGTTTTAGTGGTTGTGTTTTGCTACAGCTTTACTCTATTTTACAGCTAGTTCAGAGGGTGGCTTACGCTGCGAGCGAACACGTCACAGCGGTATTTTGCAACGAATGCTAGGTGTACTTGGTTCTTATAAACGCAGTTCCTGCCAGTTCTCCATTCGTGCATATTAAACTCATGATTGTTTTTTGTATAGCGCTATAATATTCTGTGTTTAGTGACTGTTCAAGGCATTTAATTAATGGCAATTCGTGGCTTTAATATCGAAATAACTTACAAAATGAGTAGTAAAGCAGCTACTCATTTTGCGCGGTGGATTGGTGGATCGAATGTCATGCGTAATCAGAGAATTGAGGAAAGCCTCGAACTTATCCGAGCCGACAAAGGCTCGGATATTGATCAGAAGTATGCAGGTATTAAGGCTAAACCTGAGCTTTCCTTCTTAAAAGAAATACCACCACAAATACTTCGAAACGCTGCAAGTATGTTATTTAGTGATATTAATGCGTGCCGAAGTGGGCTTCGGAAGTTTCCTAAGCCCAAAGGGCGTAATCGCAAGCGTAGCTGTGTAGTAACAAAGGAAATGTTCATCCTTGAGCCGCTAAACGAAGGTCGGGCACTTCTGACATTCTACGAGAAGGCTTCGAAGAAGCCCGCACGTATGTTTTCTATAAAGCTCGACTACGAACCCGACCAGCTCGCAAAGCAGTTCCGTATATCGCGCCAAGGTAGACGCTTCTACCTCTCAGGGTCGTATAACGACGGTGTTGAGTCTGCAACGAATGAGGAACTGTTGAAAGGCTTTGTTGCACAAAGCCTCAGTGATGACGAATTACTATCCCAAATCACAGGTATCGACCGTGGCGTTAAGCTGCCTATTGCAACAAGCGACGGTTTGCGCAAAGCCTATAGCCCTGAGACGACTGAAAGGCTAAAGCGATTAGTGCAAAAGAAGGCTCGGTATCAGCGTATTTTGGCGCGTAAAAAGCGCCAAAACAATAACAAAAACACTAGACGTGTTGAGTCTAATGAGCAGCAAAAGCTAGCAGATAAGATAGCTAACTTCGACGCCAAGACTGCGCGAATTAGGCACGACTTTTTGCACCAGACCTCGAAAGAGGTCGTGCTTTCGGCGAAGTCTATAATCGCTTTGGAAGACTTAAAACTCAAAAACATGACCAAGCGTGCTAAACCAAAGCGCGGCAAGCATGGCCGTGGCTATGCGCGTAACAACGCGAATGCCAAGAGCAGTTTAAATCGCTCATTATTAAATGTCGCTTTAGGAAAGCTTGGTGACTTCATCAAGTATAAAGCGAACGACTACGGTAAGGCCGTAGTCGAAGTGAGCCCCGCAGGCACGTCGCAGACGTGCCATATGTGCGGTGAAAAAAATACGATAAGACCTCAGCAAGATACATTAATTTGTTTAAATGGCTGCGGAACTTTTCATGCGGACGACAATGCCAGCATTGTCGTAGCGCAACGAGCTGTACCTTACATACAAGAGTCTACGTTTGCCCAGAAAGCAAAAACTCGTAAGAAAACAGCAGTACGTAAAAAGGCGGTAACACCGCCGTTGGGGAGCGAACTGGCCTCAACTGAAAAATCAGGGGAGTTAGAGACTGCATCAACTGATGTGTCCCTTGTGTGCTCACGCACGCAAGCTGACGTAAGACCGTCATCGACGGCAAGCCTTGTACAAAGAAACTCTCTTACAACAATGGACGCCAGTGTTACTGGCGTCTTGGAAACTCGATAGTTTTAGCTACGAGTAGTTCATAGTCAGCAATTAAAAGTAGCAATGTTAAAAGGCGAAAGTATTTTACAGCTGCAAATAGGGCAGTTACGCCACGATGCACAAACAGATCCTCTAACGGGGCTTCATAATCGCAGAAGCTTAAAAGTATGGCTTGATAAACTAATCCACGAACAAACGTTATTTACCATTTTAGAAATAGACATCGACTTTTTTAAACGCGTAAATGACACATATGGCCATGACAAAGGCGATGAAACACTCAAAGCATTAACCGTGCTTATTCAAAGTATTGCTCGCAAAGACGATATTGTTGCGCGCATTGGCGGCGAAGAGTTTGTACTTGTAATACCTAATCAAAACAGTGAAGGTGCATTTAAAATAGCTGAAAGGTTGCGCCTTGCAGTTGAGTCGTCACATATAGATACAGTTGGTTACATAACCATATCAATAGGTATTGCTAGTTACCCAGAGCACGGCACTAATATTGAGCAAGTATTTAAAAAAGCCGATAACGCACTTTACTATGCAAAAGAGCATGGTCGTAACCGTAGCGTTATTGCTAATTTAATAGAGTAACTGAAAGACCCTTAACTAATCTAAACAAGGTTTATTATTTTAAAACTATTTAAATAATAAGCTTGACACAAATTAAAACTTCTATATAGTGGGCCGCAGCTAGAAAGAAAGTATGTAATCTATAAATCTCCATTTCGATGTTGTATAAGTAATACTTGTAGTACCGTCCTGAAGTTTTTAAAGTACCATCTCATTTTTTGCTATACCCGCTCATATGAGCATATTTTTATTTTTATATCAGGATATTACAATGTCAAACATCGTATCAGGTACAGTTAAGTGGTTTAACGAGTCTAAAGGTTTTGGTTTCATCGAGCAAGAAAATGGCCCAGACGTTTTCGCACATTTCTCAGCAATCAAAAGCGAAGGTTTCAAAACTTTAGCTGAAGGCCAACGTGTAGAGTTCACTCTTTCACAAGGTCAAAAAGGTCCACAAGCTGATAACATCACAGCTGTATAATTTTACTTTTTAAGTAAAATGAAAAAAGCGCTTAAGGCGCTTTTTTTGTGCCTAAAATTTGGTATTCCTCGGTAACTCCCCCCACAGTATTGTATTTCAACGTATTAAACTTAACTAGCCAAGCTTCGTATCGATTTTGTGAATGCAATTTTATATAAAATACAGGTGCCAGGCTCCAAGCTTTAGGCTCTAGGTTTCAGGATTTATATCTCAGGCAAAATTTGCCAAGCTCAATGTGTATAGCTTTGGCCGTAAATGCAAAAGGCAGAGCTCAGGCTTGAGATATCAATCAACTATCAGCGAGCAGTTAGAACCCCATCCAAATTAATGGCTGCGAAAGCAGGCGGGAGTTTACCTCGCGTTTTTTACTGTGTTTTCGATGTTGGATATAAACTTACCCTGGGCGAGTAGCTTGTTACCTGCCGCACGCTCGTAGTACGAAAAACGTATTCGTAAAAGGTGATGAGATCACAAAGTAGTGATTTAAACCCTATAGATGAAATGCCAGCATGAGGTAAAAACAGGTTTATATTTCAGGTTTTGGGCGTCAGGTGTTTGATGCAAATTCAATGTTTAGCTTTGGCTGTAAATACGAAAAGGGATAGCACTCAGGCTTGAGCTGTCTGCCAGTCAACTATCAACTTCTTAATTATTAGCGAGTAGTTATAATCCCACCCAAGTTAATGGTTATGGAAGTAGACGGGAGTTTACCTCGCACGCTTTTTACTGCTTTATATTGCGCTTATGGCAGGGGGATTGTTATCTGATGTTGATCTGTGGTCGATGGTGAATACCATTTTAGTGTTTAAAGGTGGTGGCTGGCAGGTGGTTCTTCACTTTATTATATGATTCAAAGGTTAGCCTTTAAGCTCATTATAAACCTATTTATAAGCTAAAACGATAAAAGGGCCTTGCGGCCCTTGATGAAGTATCGTTCAAGTCAGATAGAGCTTTAACCCCTTAAAGCACTATCCTATTGTTTTGCAACAGTGGTTCATCTCATTAAGTTTCTAAGCTAGCGAGAGGAAAAATCCAGCAATTGCGGCGCTCATAAGGTTAGCCATAGATCCTGCTAACACTGCTCTGAGCCCTAAGCGAGCGATATCCTTTCGCCGACTAGGCG
The DNA here is from genome assembly GCF_014163535.1 of Pseudoalteromonas sp. SR45-4. Classification (NCBI taxonomy): domain Bacteria; kingdom Pseudomonadati; phylum Pseudomonadota; class Gammaproteobacteria; order Alteromonadales; family Pseudoalteromonadaceae; genus Pseudoalteromonas; species Pseudoalteromonas sp. SR45-4. The sequence continues at coordinate 42,048 of NZ_JACJDO010000022.1, read as the reverse complement.
CCATACCGCCTAATCCACCTAGTAAAATGGCTATCGATGATAAGTTAGCAAAGCCACACAGTGCAAAAGTAACAATTGCTTGAGTGTGCGCACTTAACGTATCGCGATAATTTATAAAGTCTAAGTAAGCAACAAATTCATTCACTACTAACTTTTGACCAATAAAGCTACCGGCTAGTATTGCTTCATTCCATGGCACACCAAGTAACCATGCAACAGGCGCAAATACATAACCTAAAATTTCTTGCAGCGTTAATGTCGGGTAGTCAAACCAGCCGCCAATACCGCCTAATAAACCGTTTAACAATGCAATTAATGCTACAAAAGCAAGTAGCATTGCACCTACGTTTAGTGCCAAGTGCATACCACTTGCAGCACCCGATGCAGCAGCATCAATAACGTTAACGGGCTTTTCATCATCTACATCTAAGTCAGCTAAATTGTCTTTAGGCGTTTCGGTTTCTGGCACAATCATTTTGGCCATTAAAAAGCCACCAGGAGCCGCCATAAAGCTAGCTGCTATTAAATACTTAAGGTCAATACCAATAATTACGTAACCGGCCATAACAGAGCCTGCTACCGTTGCCAAACCACCTACCATTACGGCAAATAATTCCGATTTGGTCATAGTGGCAATAAAGGGTTTAACAATTAACGGTGCTTCTGTTTGACCAACAAAAATATTAGCAGTGGCCGATAGTGATTCAGTACGTGAGGTTTTTAACAGCTTTTGCAAGCCGCCACCTAAAATCTTAATAACCCACGCCATAATGCCTAAATGATATAACACGGCCACTAACGCAGAGAAAAATACAATTACCGGCAGTACTTGAATAGCAAAAATAAATCCTAATGTATCTTGCGATGCTAAAGGTCCAAACAAAAAGCTTATACCGTCGTTAGCAAAACCAATAACCGATGAAACAGCGGAAGATACACTTGCTAATGCATTTTTACCTGCATCAAAAAATAATACAAAACCACCAATAATTACTTGCATCGCAAATGCGATACCTACCGTTCTAAGCTTTATAGCTTTGCGATTAGTTGACGCCGCAAATGCAATAGCTAGCAGCACAAACATGCCAACTACGCTCATAAAAGTTGTCATACAAATGTTTCCCGTTACTATTCTTGAAGAATATGTTTAATTTTACTTTTTATTATATCAATCGCAACGCGATTCATGCCGCCTCGAGTGACAACTAGATCTGCATTATGCTTTGACGGTTCTATAAATTGATAAAACATCGGTCTAACAGTTGCTTGGTATTGTTCAACAACAGATTGTAATGTTCTGCCCCTTTGCTCCATATCGCGTTGCATTCTACGCATTAAGCAAATGTCTAAGGGAGTGTCTATAAACACCTTAATATCAAATTCTTTATTAAGCGCTTTATCGCTAAGTAGTAAAATGCCTTCTACGATTAATATTTTAGCTGCAGTTACATACCGCGTTGTTTCGCTGCGAGTATGTTGTGCGTAATCATAAATAGGTACTTCTACAGCGTGGCCGTTACGAAGTTGTGTTAAATGCTCATGCATTAACTTATATTCAAATGCATCAGGATGGTCGTAGTTAGTTTGCGTACGATGTGCAAACGGTAAATGCGACTGATCCTTATAATAAGCATCTTCTTCGATAATGGCGATAGCGCCTGGTTCAAGTTCATTAACCAATTCATTGTAAATTGTTTGGCTAAAAAGAGATTTACCCGACGCTGATGCGCCAGCAATGGCTATAATAGTTCGTGTCACTAAAGTTCTCACCCACACAGGAAGATATATTGTTGGTAGATCACAATAGCAAAAAAGACACGATTAATCTCTTTTGCTTCGCTTAAGGACGTAAATTTATAATGTTTAGGTTATATGAAACAGGACTTATGTCCTGTGCGTAAAAATCGAAGAGCAGATAAAGTAACCATATTGAATAATGGGAGGTCACAATGGCAAGAGCAATTATCCTAATGGCAGACAGTTTAGGTATTGGTGCAGCACCAGATGCAGATAAATTTGGTGATATTGGCGCAAATACTTTAGCACATCTGCTAAAAGCATATTATGACGAAACAGGCACAGCATTATCGCTACCAAACTTATCAAAGTTAGGGTTAATTGATGCCTGCGAAGCGGCCGGTAAAGAGCCTTGTTTAGTGTCAAACCGTTCAGCATCGCAAGGTGCATGGGGATACGCTAAAGAGCTTTCGAGCGGTAAAGATACGCCATCAGGCCATTGGGAAATGGCGGGAGTACCCGTTTTATTTGATTGGGGTTATTTTCCTAAAACTCAGCCAAGCTTCCCACAAGAATTTATTGACGAGCTTATTGCTCGTACCGGTATTCCTGGCATATTAGGTAACTGCCATGCATCAGGAACCACTATTTTAGAGCAGCTAGGTGAAGAGCACGTTAAAACAGGTAAACCTATCTGTTACACCTCAGCTGACAGCGTGTTTCAAATAGCCGCGCATGAAGAGTCATTCGGCCTAGAAAAGCTTTATCAGGTTTGCGAAACTGCACGGTCGCTACTTGATGAAATGAATATAGGGCGAGTGATTGCGCGGCCATTTTTGGGTTCAAATAATCAAGATTTTGCCCGCACCAGCAATCGCCGTGACTACTCGGTATTACCGCCAGCTCCTACATTGCTAGACGTACTGGCAAAAGACGGTGGCGAAGTAATAAGCATTGGCAAAATTTCAGATATATACGCGCATCAAGGTATTACCCAAAAGCATAAAGCACCAGGGTTAATAAACTTGCTGAAAAAAACTAACGAATTAATGCAAAGTGCGCCCGATCACAGCTTAATATTTACTAACTTGGTCGACTTTGACGAAATGTTTGGCCATCGTCGTAATCCTGTTGGGTATGCAAAAGCGTTAAAAGAGTTTGACGATTACTTGCCAACTATATTAAACGCACTAAAAGCCGATGATTTACTAATTATTACTGCCGATCATGGCTGCGATCCAACCTTTCCAGGTTCTGAGCACACCCGTGAATACGTACCAGTAATTGCTTACCAACCGGCCATGACCGACACCCCACTTGGTGAGCGAAATAGTTTTGCAGACATAGGTCAAACCTTAGCACAATGGTTTAACTTACCTGCGCTTGAATATGGTGATGGCTTTATAGATAAGCTAACTACATCTAAATAAAAAGGAAAGATTAATGAGTACTCCGCATATCAATGCAAACGTAGGTGATTTCGCCGAAACAGTATTAATGCCAGGCGATCCGCTACGCGCAAAATATATTGCTGAAAACTTTTTAGATGACGCAAAACAAGTAACCAGTGTACGTAACATGCTTGGCTTTACGGGCACTTACAAAGGTAAGCCTGTAAGCATTATGGGCTCGGGCATGGGCATTCCATCAATGTCTTTGTATGCGCGTGAGCTAATTGTTACTTTTGGGGTTAAAAACCTGATTCGTATTGGCACGTGTGGCGGTATTGGTAGCGACGTTAAAATACGCGATGTTATTTTTGCACAAGGTGCATGCACCGATTCAAACGTAAATCGTGCCCGTGTGCGCGGTACAGATTTTGCTGCAATTGCTGACTTTGACCTGCTTTTAAACGGCGTAAATGCTGCAAAAGATCTTGGTATTAAAGCAAAAGTGGGCAACGTATTTACTACCGACACATTTTATCAAGCCGATGACACTTTTTATAAAGATTTAGATAAATTAGGTGTGCTTGCCGTTGATATGGAAACAGCCGGTTTATATGGCGTTGCAGCCGAATATGGCGCAAAAGCAATGGCATTATTCACTGTAAGTGATCATGTGATCACTGGCGAAGCAACTCCAGCAGACGAGCGTCAAAGCACATTTAACGAAATGGTTAAAATTGCCTTAGAGTCTATCTAAGTAATTAACTATTGTAGTAAAACAGTTCCTTGGTAACGTATTCACTAAATTTTGGAGACACGCCCAAAGTGAAGTGAGACTAAACCCCAAAGCCACATTTATGCGGCTTTTTTTATGCTTAAACTTTAGTTTTTAACGTGAGTTAGCTCTGCATCTACAAATTAAGTTTAAGCCAGATATTATTTTGCAGCCAAGCAACTTACTGGCGTAATGCGCTAAAACCTGTTTGTATACTTTCACACCTTCTGCTCTTTATACAAAAACATCTAAGCCCATTTATTCACAAAGAGGGTATGAGGCGCTGCGCTTTTAGAGGAATAACAAAGCCAAGAACAATGTGTTTTATGTCTACTCATTTACTCTCATTGTCTTCTCTTTGTGCAAATTGTTGTAGCGCATTTTAAATTAAAACCTGTTTAAAAAGAGGTTAGTAGACACTGCGCTTTAGAGGAATAACAAAGCCAAGAACAATGTGTTTTATGCCTACTCATTTACTCCATTGTCTTTTCTTTGTGCAAATTGTTGTCGCGCATTTTAAATTAAAACCTGTTTAAAAAGAGGTTAGTAGACACTGCGCTTTAGAGGAATAACAAAGCCAAGAACAATGTATTTTATGTCTACTCATTTACTCTCATTGTCTTCTCTTTGTGCAAATTGTTGTAGCGCATTTTAAATTAAAAACCTGTTCACAAAGAGGCAATGAGGCGCTGTGCTTTAGTGGGTGAAAAGAGCTGTGGATTGTGTGAAAAATAAATCTAGCTCTACTTATTTATTTCCTATTTTCACTCGTAAAATTTGGCAGCTGATTACTCTATAAGTATTTGTTACTTAGTGTTAAGGTTTAAGCTATAAAAACGCATGTTTAAAGTCAGTAACCTTAATACTTTATAGCTGATAATATAGGAGCTAACTATGTCTAATTGGGTTGATGCAACAGTAAAAAAAATTACTTGGTGGACAGACTCGTTATTTAGCATAACGGTAAATGCCGACGTTGAGCCATTTAAAGCGGGGCAGTTTACTAAGTTATCTATAATGGATGGCGATAAGCGTATTGCACGGGCTTACTCCTACGTTAATGCCCCTGATGACCCCAATTTAGAGTTTTACCTAATAAACGTAGTTGATGGTTTACTCTCATCGTATTTAGCCAAGCTACAACCAGGCGATAATGTATTAATAGAGCGCCGTGCTACAGGCTTTTTTACCCTTGACGAAATACCCGCCAGCGAACAGTTATGGATGCTAAGTACAGGCACCGCTTTGGGGCCGTTTTTGTCCATGCTACAACAGAGCGAAGTATGGCAAAAGTATCAACATATAAACCTAGTGCATGGCGTGCGTTTAAATGACGATTTAAGCTATCAGGAGCTTATAAACACGTTACTTGAAGCTCATCCCAAGCAGCTAAATTACATTCCTGTAGTGAGTCGTGAGCAAGCTGATGTAGGGTTACATGGCCGAATAACGGATATGATTGCGAATAAGCAATTATTTTCGCACGTTGGGCTAAATGCAACGCCCGAAAACGCACAGTTTATGATTTGTGGTAATCCGCAAATGGTGAAAGACACCACAGAGTTACTCATAAACCAAAATTACCAACGCAATCGGCGCAGAACCCCCGGCCACATAACGGTTGAGCAATATTGGTAGTTAGGTGTGTTTATTTTACCTGTTTAAACGTGTAGTCGGGTGTTTGGTTTTTAGGTAAATAAGTACCTATTTAGTGTGGATATTCCTTTAAATGGGTAATAACCATGCTAAATACCAAACATGCCCTAGTACTAAACAGATAATCACTACCCCAAAACCGCAAAATTTGCTATGTTGCGCCCTAACAGTATTTCGTGCTCATTTTAGGAAAACTATGAAATCTTTACCTATCGTTTTTGCTTTTATATTTATTGGTGCCGCGGCACTTGTTTACGCAACAGAGCAAGAAACCAACACAACGGCGCAAAGCAGTACAGAGCAAGCTAAACCTGCAATTGAAAAAGAGCAGCAAGCTGCCGACGAGTCAAAACAACAAGCTACAGATAGACTCAATACCCTTGAGCATAAAGAGGCAGTATTAACAAAACCAGTTGTTGATCCTAACAAAGTAGACGACTCAAAAGTACTTGGCACCGAAACCCCTAAGCCAGTTGAAAAGATTAAAAATAAAGAGGAAAAAGCGGCCGCTATTGCCAAAGCTGAGCAAGTGGTAACGCAAGCAAAAGAAGCCTTAACGCAAAGGCAGCAAACAAAAGCCAAACAATCGCGCGAATCATTAGCTGTGGTTGAACAATTAGTTAAAGCCTATAACGCCCGTAATATTGAAGAGTTTATTCGGGTTTATGCCGAAGACGTTGAATTTTATATTTTCCCTAACGAGCTGCTATTTAAAGGTAAGGAAAAACTAATAGCCCGTTATGGCTTAATGTTTAAAAAGCTAAAATGCATTCATTCATCACCAATCAAACGCATAGTACATGGCGACATAGTAATTGATCATGAATTATCAGAAACCTGCTCAGTAGATGAAAACGTAATAGATAAACGCTCAGAGCTTATTTCAAGCTATCAAGTTAAAGATGGTAAAATAATTCGTGTGTTATTTTTTCGATAACTCATAACTAGGTAAGTAAGTATCAAAATGCAGTTAAACGACGAGAAAAAAATTCGCCTAGAGTATCGGGTAGAGCCAGGCTGTTTAGGCCCACAAGGGCTAAGCCACATAGAAGATTTTTGTCGCTATGCTAATAAGCATATTAAATCACCATATTATGCGCAATTTTTATTTACCCCTCGTTACGACAAGCAAAAAAGTGAACGTCAATACAGCGTAAATAGCCGCAACTTATCGCAAGTTCAGGCCAAGCTGTATTTTGATCACTTTCAAATAAATATAGTAGAGTTTGAAGAGCAGCTCGACGAGCTGCTCAGTAAAGCAATAGATCTGTACTTTAAACGCTAGTCGCACTCAAAATTTCGTTAAAGCTTTGGTTGTCGTGTAGGCTAGCAAACGCACTCTCGTGCAGTAGTTCATTGCGTAAGTTAGGTGAGTAATCTAACGCCATTTTTATATCGGCTAACGCATCGGCATGTTCATGAATTAACGCATAAGCACACGCACGTTGCCAATAAGCATAGCCATAATCACTGTCTATCTCTATTGCTTGGTTACATAGCTCAATAGCTTGTGTTGTATCGTTAATTTCTAGCAGCGCATCGGCTTTATAAGCAATGGCTTCTACGTCTTCAGGTTTACGTTTTAAAATTTCGTCAAAAATTTCAATTTTGTTAGCAAAATCACTTTCTAAATTAGCCCGCATCCACAGTGAGTGAACTTCATTAGTGACCGAAATCCGTTCTTGGTTACTGAGTATTTCTTCAGAGCGAACGCGCAGTTTTTCTTCAAGAATTTTTAAGCGATCTTCATACTCATCGGTAATAACGCTTACTCGGGTATTTACTATGTCTTCTACTTTATTTTTAACATCGCGCAGTGAGTTCCAACCCACTAATACTAAAATTGATGCGGTAGCCGTAATAATAAAAAATACATTATTAATGGTATCAGTAGTGTAGGTAATTGCACGGTCGGCGGTATCTAGCTGGGCATGAGTAACTTGTTTTGTTACATCCTCACGTAGTTTTTGCTGATCTTGACGCACAGCTCTAAGCTCATCAAGAATATAACGCTCCATTAGCGGCTTATACATAGGAGCAGCTAGCCCATCAACAGCTTGGTTTTGTTGCTGCTCGGTGGGAGCCGAAAAAGGGTCATCTTCAGCAGCAATGATCGCTGTAGAATTAAAAGTTACGCAAATAAACAATAGTAATAAAAAGTAACGCATAGTACGCCTAATAAATAAAATCAATAAATCGCTAAGGCAACTTTAACATGCACAGATTCAGGGTACTAGAGGAGGTTGCTGTTTCGTTAAATACTTTATAGCGCCGGTTAGGTAATTAACGTTAGTTTGCAGCAATTAGACATTTTTAGACGCTATTGATAAAAATTAGGCAAAAAAAACCAGCTCAAGGTGAGCTGGCAAAAACTACTTAAAACAACATAATGTCAAAGGGAAAAACAATAAGTTAGATTGCATAATAACGCGACTAAGCTGAACAATTACTTAACTCAATTCAATACTTTAAATTAAGTTACAAAAATAAATAAGGTGTATAAATCATCAAAAAATACACCTTTTTTAACTTACATGGCGAAGGGGGATATACACAGTGACCTTGGTTACCCGACAGCCAACTTTTTAAGCCCTTCACATTACATTACGTCGCTTATTTTAAAAGCGATCATTTTATTATTTAAAATGCGCGGCATAAAGCCCCGCCTACAAAAATTGCACAAAGAGTAGGTAATGAGAGTGAATGAGTAGAGCAGTTCCATTTTATCCGCAGTTCGAAACTTACAGCTCTTTTCACCCTCTAAAGCGCAGCGCCTCATACCCTTTTTGTGAGTTAATTACTTAAAAAGCGATTGTTCACAGGCCAAAGCCCAAGCTCGCAACTCGAAACACAAATAACAAGCACAAAAAAACGGCGCTAAAGTTAGCACCGTTTTTACTTAATACTTAAATAGAGTATTTAAAAGCTGTTATTACGCTACTTTTTTCTCTTCACAACTGGCTAGGTATTCGTCAAACGAGCCTTGAAAGTCGATTACTTGTTTATCTTTAATATCAATAATACGCGTAGCAAGTGACGATACAAACTCACGGTCATGGCTTACAAAAATAAGCGTACCTTGGAAGTCTTTTAACGCATTGTTAAGTGCTTCAATGGCTTCCATATCCATGTGGTTTGTAGGCTCGTCCATTACGAGTACGTTAACGTCTTGCATCATTAACTTACCAAATAACAAACGGTTTTTTTCACCACCTGAACAGTTACGCGCTTTTTTGTTTGAATCGTCTGCTGTAAACAACAAACGGCCTAACATGCCACGTACCATTAAATCGTTGTGCTTAGCGGTGCGCCACTGCGACATCCAATCAAACAAGGTTAAGTCGTTATCAAAATCTTTAGTGCTGTCTTGCGGGCAATAACCAAAAGTAGCATTTTCAGACCACTTAACTTCGCCCTCTAAGCTTTTAAGCTCGTCTACTAAACAGCGTAAAAAGGTAGTTTTACCCACACCATTTTCGCCAATTACCGCAAGCTTAGCGCCGGCTTCAAGTAATAAGTCGCCGCCAGAGAACAACATTTCGCCATCAAAGCCATGGCCAATTTTATTAACTTCAAGCGCTTGGCGATACATTTTTTTACCTTCGTCAAAGCTTAGCGAAGGGCTCATACGGCTTGACGATTTAACTTCATCAAGTTTAATTTTATCCATTTTTTTAGCACGCGAACTTGCTTGTTTCGCTTTAGATGCGTTAGCACCAAAACGGTTAACAAAGTCTTGTAGTTCGTCAATTTCAGCGCTCTTTTTCGCGTTTTCAGCAAGTAATTGCTCGCGTTGTAGGCCAGCAGCTTCTAAAAATTTCTCGTAGTTACCAGGGTAAATACGCAGCTCGCCGTAATCAATGTCGGCCATGTGTGTACATACCGAGTTTAAAAAGTGACGGTCATGCGAAATAATAATCATGGTACATTTACGCTTGTTAAGCTCGTTAGCAAGCCAAGTAATTGTATGAATATCCAAGTTATTTGTAGGTTCATCGAGTAGCAAAATATCAGGGTTTGCAAACAACGCCTGTGCTAAAAGCACACGTAGTTTCCAGCCCGGCGCTACGTTTGCCATTAAGCCATAATGAAATTCTTTATCGATACCCGCTTCTAGCAAAATTTCTTCAGCGCGGCTTTCTGCCGTGTAACCGTCCATTTCTGCAAATACGCTTTCTAGCTCAGCTACTTTCATGCCATCGTCTTCGCTCATTTCTGGCAAAGAGTAAATACGTTCGCGCTCTTGCTTTACTTTCCAAAGCTCCACGTCGCCCATAATTACAGCGTCAACTACGCTAAATTCTTCAAACGCAAACTGGTCTTGGCTTAGGTTACCTACTTTTAACCCAGGAGTAATAGATACATTACCGGCACTTGGCACAAGTGCCCCGCTTAAAATTTTCATGAAAGTCGACTTGCCGCAGCCGTTAGCGCCAATTAAACCGTAACGGTTACCGTTACCAAATTTAGCTGAAATGTTTTCAAACAACGGCTCTGCGCCAAACTGCATCGTGATATTTGCGGTGGAGATCAAAAAAATGTAATCCTAGAAAAAGTACTGACAGGGATAGGCTGCAGCAAAACGCCACAAACAAGAACCAGACAATAGGGTAAATTAGCTGGCGAATTATACAGATCCAAAGCCAAAGATGAAAGGTAAAAGAAACTTAAAAAATAGCCGGTATGGCAAGAGCAGGTTTTAGATGTCAGGCTTGAGGCTTTAGGTAAAAATTAACCAAGGTTAATGTACAAGAGTAGCGGGAGTTTACTTCGCGCTTTTGTTTTAGGAATTCAATAACTCAACAAATAATATTGTTGCCAACTCAATGAATAGGTAGACTAAAATTAAATACATCATTGACGGAACAGGTTATGTCGCCAGCTAAAATACGAAATGACGTTATAAAACTCAGTAAACTAAGTACTAAAAAACCGGATTACTACTTTATTCAAGGTTATTTAATCGGGTTAGGTGTATTACCACAAATACTTACTCCTACAGAGTGGCAACCAGATCTATTTGGGGAAATAAATGTTCAAAATGAAACAGAGCTCAAATACTTAGAAAGCTTAATGACACTTTACAACCAGAGTATGGACAAAGTAATTCAAAATGACTTAAAAATGCCAGCGAAGTGCAGCTTGTCTAAGCAAGACTACCGTGAATCACTTAAGTCAAATATGCCCTTACCAAACTACTGTAAAGGGGTTTTACAGGCACTTAAACATATAAATAAACGCACCCTAGATAAAGAGCAAAAATATGCTTTTGATAATATAAATCGGGTTTTAAAAGCTTTTTCTAATGAAACAGCAGCAGCAAAAGAATTTGGGGAGTTTGCCCAATATAACGCCCAAGAATATAAACGTAACTATGTTTATTTTATGGCTGATGCTATTTTTGAGCTTAGATTTAATAACGACCTTACTTTAAGCGATGAAGATGAGGCTGAATTTAACAACAGCTTTTTAGATGAAGAACCAGATGAATTCGATCAGCTTGATGAACTACTTGAACTGGTACTCGCCGATACAGAACTAACAGCACTTGAGCCAATACAGATGCTTTTAGAGGTTATGGAAGGGCTCATAACAAAGCAATATATTAAAGACAACGCCGGGCACTTTTGGGGCTTGCACGAAACCCGCCCTTATATGATGCTGCGTGCGCATCGTGCAAAAATACACGCGCTGCATGGTTATACCCAAAAAGCACAATCAGAACTCGAAGATCTATTAAAGCTAAACCCAAACGATAATCAAGCAAACCGCTTTTTATTAATGAACTGCCTAATCATAAACAAAGAGTGGGGGAAGTTAGACGCTCTATTGGCCGACTTTGATTTTCAAGAACTACACACAACAGCAAGCCTAGCGCTAAGTGCTTTTGTAAAGCATGGCGATTCAAAACCAGCTAACGATTACAAAGAAATGCTTAAACAACAGAGTAAACATTTTGTAAAAATACTCACCGGGCAAGAAAAACTTAAAGAACAGCCGCCATATTACAGCCCAGGCAGCAAAGAAGAGGTAGGTGTTTACCTTGATTCATTAGGTAAGCAGGCATGGATTTCGGTTCCGGCGAGTCTTTTTTGGTTAAGAAAAAAGTAGGTAAAAAACGTTTAGCGAGATTTATATCGCGCTAAACATAACGCAGATTCAATTTGAAGTGCATAACCGCTTTTTAAGTTTTTATTCAATAGTAGAAATTACGCTTGTTAAACGTGCAATATCAATGTCGCTTGTGCTTACAAGGCGTTGAGCTTGCTGACGCAAAAAGCGAAAAGCGCAGCTTTTAATGTGTAGGCACGATTATACATCCGGATTAATTTAAACGTGTTGTGTGGGTTTTTAAATTTAGTAATAACAAAAGCTTGTACTTAATTGTTTAAAAGTTAAGGCTAAATTTACATAATTGTAAAAGCAGGCGCGTATTAATGATAACGGCGTAGTTTTTATTGGTTATATAACTAATAAGCCTATATTTATTTTTATCAATCAGGTAAATTGTTTTAAATGAATACTAACTTAATAATACGTTAGTTATTAACAGATAAACCAAGGAGCGGTGTGTCTCGTGTCAAACTCCACACTTAGTTACTACAATCAAAACGCACAAAGCTTTAGTGACTCAACCCTAAATGTTGATATGTCAGCGCTGTATGCTGAATTTTTACCACACGTTACCGAACACGGCCATATTTTAGATGCAGGCTGCGGCAGCGCCCGCGATGCTGCCTACTTTAAAAAGCAGGGTTTTACTGTGAGTGCGTTTGATGCAAGTGCAGAGCTTGCCGCATTAGCAAGCAGTTACTTACAGCAACCCGTCGACGTTAAAACCTTCCAACAGCTAGATTGCGTTAATAAATACGATGCTATTTGGTGCTGCGCTAGCTTATTACACGTGCCAAAAGCTGAACTTCCGCAGGTGTTTTTAAACCTACAAAATGCATTAAAACCGAATGGTGTTTTGTATGTATCGTTTAAATATGGCGATACAGAGCGTGTGCATAATGGTCGTGTATTTACCGATTTAACTGAAAATGGTTTAACAGCATTAATTGATCAGCACACTCAACTTAAAATAATAAAACAATGGCAAACAGTCGATCAACGGCCTGGGCGCGAAAGTGAAGTGTGGCTCAATGCGCTAATGCAACGTCTAACCAGTAAAGGCGAATAGCTATAATAAATATGAGTATTACAAACCAGTTTGAATACTGTGACCAAGCGCTGCTGGGATATGGCTATAAGCTACTAGAACAAAATACCGTTGGCAGACTGTATATAAAAAACAATAGTCCAGCTGTATTTATTGATACAACTCTTTTTCAATTAAAGTTATCTGACTATCAATACGTTGAATACACCAGTCACCAAAACCAGTTGATGCATAAGTATCAAGGCTTGTATCGCTTTATTTATGATTTAGATACCTCTTTATCAATTGAGACACAAACGCAATTTCAAGCCGATCTTGATATTTTTCTTGGTTCAGAAGAACAACAATTAGATAAAATAAAAAAATTTGGAGCCGATCGTACCGAAACCCACACTGATCCAACCCCACCTGAGTATAATTTTACCTGCTTATTTGAAGACGTGTTCGGCGCTCAATATTTACACGCACTTGAAGCTGAAAGTAAATACATTGATAGTGCAGGGCATGTCCGCTATATAGATTTTGTCTTAACAAGAAATAATGGTGCTAAAAGCCAAAGTAATATAGCTATTGAACTTAATGGAGAGCGTTATCATCACCCGCTTATAATTGGTTTAAGAAGCTATCGTTCGCAATTATTTAAGCAAAACTCATTAGTTTACGATGGCTATTTAGTTTTTAGGTGGTCAAGCAGAGGTATGAGCGATGACTATAAATTTAGTGATCAAATGCGTGATTATTTCGGTGATCCTAAAAGCTTTAGCGCTGCACCTAAATACTTAGCAGAGCGTGATTTATCATTTCAGCTTTTAGATCATCAAGATCAAGCTGTGAATAGTATTTCAAATCAGCGCGAGAAAGGTAAAAGTACTTTTTTAGTTGTTTTACCTACTGGTACAGGCAAAACAGAAGTATTTATAGAAGATTTAAAAAATCAAATTGATGCTGGTATATGTAAAAAAGCTTTAGCAGTAGTACCTAGTACAGCTTTAAAAAAACAATTAAAAGAGCGATTAGGTTTAAGACATCCCCAATTAATAGTGGGTGAGTTATTAACAGATCCAACACTTGATGTTGTAGTGCAAACGAGTGCTTACATGATGCGCCATTACAGTACCATGCAATCACAATCTTTTGATTATATTCTGATTGATGAAGCTCATCATGCAGTAGCAACAGGGTTAAGAAAAGTAATTGAATACTTTAAACCCAAAACACTATTAGGGCTTACTGCAACAGACGAAAGACCCGATGCCCAAAAGCTGCAAGATATATTTGGTCGCTACAAAGTCGACTTAACTTTAGAGCAAGCAATCCAAAAAGGACTTGCTCCGCAAATAAGAGCTTACCGGCTTCAATCTAACATTGACCTATCGCAAGTACGTTTTAACGGCAAAGACTATGTAAAGGCTGATTTAAATAAAACCGTACTAGTGCCTTCGCGCGATCAATTAATTGTAGATTTAATCAATAAATACTTTGCAGAACCTTTAATTGAGGGGCAGCCACTAAAGCAAGGTGTTGTGTTTTGCACCGACATAAAGCACGCCCAACGAATGGCGCAATTGTTTAATAAACATGGAATTAGCGCACAAGCAGTACATGGCTCTGATCGCAAAGGGCTTGATGAATATCAAAAAGGGGATATACGCTTTTTATGTGCTTGCGATCTACTTAACGAAGGGTGGGATGCGCCACAAACTGAAATTTTAGTTATGGCAAGACCCACAATGTCTAAAGTACTTTACACCCAGCAATTAGGGCGTGGTACGCGTAATTACAAAGACAAAGAAGCGCTTATTGTTGTCGATGTAGTAGATAGCTATGGCGCAGCTTTGCAACCAATGTCAGTACATGGCTTATTTAACTTTTCTACTTACAAGCCATTTGAAAATATAATAAAAACAGAGGCTCCAACACCCGAAAGCGAAGCGATTGAGTTAGATCGTTTATATGAAGGTGAACGCCGTATTGAAAAAATAAACATATTCACTTTTGAACATGAGTTTGGAGGTTTGCTAAATGAAGAGCAGCTTGCTCGTGAGTTATTTATTTCAACAGGCACGGTAAAAAGTTGGGTTAAAAAAGGAGATATTACCCCAGAAAAAACGCACCCATTTGGTAAACATACTTTAAACTACTTTAGTGAATCACAGTTAAAACAAATAAAAATAGACAAAAATATTAAAGAACGTACTGAAGATTCAAGACGAGATGATTTCTTTGAATTTTTACAAAGCCGAGATTATTCATTCTCATATAAAATTACTTTTTTACTTGCCTTTATAAGTGAATGTAATGCACAAGGCGAAGCTCAAGTTTCAAAACTTGTGTTGCGATATCAAAGTTTTTACAAGCAGTTACAACAAGAGTTCGGACAAGCAGAAAAAGACAAAAACCCACTTAATGATAAAGAACGCTTAAACGATATTGCTTATTTAACTCGTAGTTTATTAGCGAACCCGTTTGAAAAGTTCGAGCGTAAACGTTTTATTTATCACGCAAAAGACCTCAACATTATTTCGTTTGACTCAGTACTGTGGGAAAAGCTAGATGAGAACGCACTTGCCGAAATCAGGCAGCAATATATCCAAGACGGTAAAGATTATTACCAAAAAATAGGTTTTAAGCTTCAAAACCTCCACTTCAAAGCATTGCTTTCATTTGAAGAGCAAGTTGATAACACAGTCGTAAATATTGTTCCTACAGAAAGCAGTAATGATGAGGAACTATTTACAAGCCAATTAAAAACTGTAAATGAAGTAATCAAATTGCCGTATTTCCCCAATATTAAAATTGCTTGTGGGCATTTTAAAACAGGGGATAAAAGCGATATGGAATATATAGATGCACCACTTGGCGCAGGTAAGCTCGACCCACAAGTACACTTTTTAGCGCACGCATCGGGTAACTCAATGAATGGCGGTAAACACCCAATACTTGATGGTGATTTACTACTACTTGAGCTTATAACACCCGATAAAGCGGGATCGCTGCGCGGCCAAATAGTCGCGATAGAGCGAGACGATATAAGCGGTGATGGGCAGTATTTACTGCGCAAAGTTAATAAATTACCCAATGGGCAATATGAGTTAATCGCTCAAAACCCAGATTATGAAGTAATGATTGCTGATGAAAGCATGCGAACATTTGCGCGGTTTAAACAGGTAGTTGTGGAATAGTTGTAGGTGCGATTTTATATCGCGCTTTAACTTGTAGGCGAAGAGCTTGCTGACGCGAAAAGCGAAGCTTTTGAATTTCGGTGTAATTAATATGTTGGTGCTATTTTATATCGCGCTCATAAATTGTTTTTTTGCATGAAGATTTAAAGGGTTTAAAAACCTCTATTCGAGGTTTTATCGCGTTGGCGATGGCAACCAAAGGGCGGCTGCCGCCGACCGCCCTTTGGAATCCCACGGCGCACCCGAGGATCACACTTTATCTTCAACTTACGTTAATGATGTGAACGTAACCAGCGTAGGTAGGCCATCCATGGCCAAGCTACGCTTTTTACAGCATCCATGCTGTAAATTACTCATCATTAACTCAGTTTCAGGTGTGATCACGGGGAAGGTGTGTTTGTTGATAGATTGGAGATAATTCATAGACGACTTTTCTAATTTTTAATCACCCAACCGCCAATTTCCCTGCCTCATGCCACATTTCACTTGGCATGGGGTTGGTTAATTCCCACGTTATATTCATCGGTTGGCTGCCGTTGTGGCTTTGGTATTTAACCTCGCCGTAGTTTACAAATCCCATGGTTCGGCCGTTTTCGTCTTTGCCTTGTTCTCGCACAAATAACAGGATAGTTTTGCCTGTTTTTTGGTGTTGTATATAGCTTAGGCCGCGGCCGTGTTCTGGGCGGGCGCTGTTTTGTGTTTGCCAGTGGAACAGGGTAGGGCTGATTGCGTAATCGTGATACAGCGTGGTGGGCGAGTAGGTTTTTTCGCACTTATTAAGTGTTACAAATAACAGCTCGAGGTTTTGGTTTTTAAATTCTAAAACACCTTCGCGGGCGGTCGATTTTTTATCAAACGAGTGCGCCCCAAATGCTGCGAGTATTTGCTGGCGAGTGTAGCGGCTGTGTAATTTTATTGCATGATTAGGTAAGCACACTAAATCGCTTTCTTGCTGGTGTATGCGGTTTATTAATAGCGTAATTACTTGAGCAAGTTCGTGCTGTAGCTCTTTGTGTTTAAGTGCTTGTAAGCTTTGTTCAAGCGTTTTAAATCCCAAGCTTTTACCAGTGCCATCCCAAAAATTGTAATGCACCATAAGCGCGTACTGTTGGTTTTGCGCTGTTGGCATAAAGCTAAAGTTGTTATTACATAAATCACGTAAAAAGCATAAATAACTGATTGAGTCGCAGCCGAGTAATTGGGTGTTTATAGCGCGGTAATACGCGGCGTAAATATCGGCTTGTTCTACTGGTATTTCATCGCCTTTTAGCCAATGCCAGCCGCCGAGTTTTTTATCTTTTGGTTTGTATACATCTTCAAGTGTAACTTGTGGGTTTATGCGTAAAAAGTTAGTTAGCGTAAGCGCGTCATTAGTATGTTGCGAATAGCTATTTATAAGCTGCTGTAAACGGCGTTTAGAGTTTATAGCTTGCTGAATATTTTTTAATATTGTTTGTTGTGTGCGCTTTTGTAGCTCTATACGGCAACCCAACGGCAAATGTGGGAAGTTGTTTTCAATTTCGGTTTTTATTGGTTGATTACTTTTACCAATAAGGGCGCGGAATTTACTGGCAAAGTCGTATTCTGGGCGGGCGTTGCCTACAAAGTCGAGTACGGTACAGCACTGCTTTTGGCTGTTATCAGGTAAACGCAGGCCACGGCCGAGTTGCTGTAAAAACAGCGTTAGGCTTTCGGTCGGGCGTAAAAATAGTAAAGTATCGACCTCTGGAATATCGACACCTTCGTTAAAAATATCAACCACGCAAAGTATTTGTATTTCGCCTTGGCGTAGTGCTTGCTGTTTGGCCGCGCGCTCATTGGTGTTTTTACTGGTCAGCACATCCGCGTTTATGCCTGCTAAGCTAAACTTTTTAGCCATAAATTCTGCGTGTTTTTGGCTTACGCAAAACGCGAGTGCTTTAATAGTGTGAACATTGGTTACGATATCAGCAAGGCTGGATATAATTTTGTTAGCGCGGCTGTTCTCGCCTGTATAAAGGTTACTTAGCTCGCTTATATCGTAACGGCCGCCTCGCCATGTTATTTGGCTTAGGTCGGTGTCGTCATCCAAACCAAAGTATTGAAACGGGCATAAGTGGCGTTGATTTATTGCCTCTGGCAAGCGTATTTCGGCGGCTATTACGCCGCAAAAATCAACGAGTATATCTGCGTCATCTTGTCGCTCTGGTGTTGCGGTGAGGCCAAGTAATATTGTGGGCGTAAAGTGGTTTAAAATAGCGCGATAACTTGCAGCGCTCACGTGGTGCACTTCGTCTATAACTATGTAGTCGTAGTAATCGTGAGTTAAATTGAGCGATTCAATTTGGCTGTTCAGCGTTTGGATGGATGCAAATAATTGGTTGTAACGTTGTGGTTTGTAGTTACCTACCCACAGCTCGCCAAAGTCGTTATTTTTAAGCACACCACGGTAAGCGCTTTGTGCTTGTTTTAGTATTTCTTCACGGTGGGCTACAAACAAAAAGTGTGCGTCTGGGTTTTTATCGTAAACAGTTTTAAAGTCGAACGCCGATATTATGGTTTTACCTGTGCCGGTTGCGGCAACTACCAAGTTTTTAAAACGATTATGTACGCTGCGCTCAGCACTTAGCTTTTCTAAAATAGCGAGCTGATGCGTTTTTGGTGTTATATCAAAATAAAACTGACTGCTTGATTGCCCAACACCGCGTTGCTCGTTAAGTGAATTAATGAGCCTTTCCTTACACTCAACAGCGCCTGTAAATAGCTCGAAGTCTTTTGATTCCCAGTAGGTTTCAAAGGTACTTTTGGTTTTAGCTATTATGTGCGGGATTTCTTGCGCGGTAATTTTTAAGTTCCACTCAAGGCCGCTGGTAAGCGCCGAATGCGATAAGTTAGACGAGCCAATATAACCTGTATGGAAACCTGTATTACGCATAAATAAGTAAGATTTAGCATGTAAGCGCTCTTGCTGATTGTTATAACTTAGCTTTACTTCGGTATTTGGCAGGCTCGCTAAAAATTCAACCGCTTTAGCATCTGTTGCGCCCATATACGAAGTAGTAATTACTTTGAGTTTGTTGCCGCTTTTGGTAAACGCTTCCAGCTCATTTTTAAATATGCGCAGCCCTGTCCATTTTATAAATGAGACCAACCAATAAATGGTATCGGACGATTTAATCTCGCGTTTAAGCTCTGTTTCGAGTGATATACCTGCATTAGCGCCGCTAAACAATTCGCTTTGCGTAAGGCCCGTTAGCGGGAATATATCGTGTGAGTAATCTTTAAGGTTTGCAGCAATAGGGTTTAGGGTATTAAACAGTGCAGTAAGTATTCGGCCTTGGCTGTCGATAAGGTTTTCGTTAATGAGCTCATCATCTTTTATATGATCTTTAAGCCAAAGAACAAGGTTGTTAGCAAGGCTAATTTGCTCTTGTAACCGCTCGTTTGAATTAGGAATAGCATCGATTGCATGAGCAACAAGTTTACCTAAAAATCGTGAAAGCCACGTTGCTGCCTCAGCTGACTCTAGTTGGCGCTCACCAACATAAAACTGTTCACGATTTAAATTTTGTTCAATTACTTGCGTAATTAACTGCTCGTAAATACCAATCTGCTGCATTAAAGCCACTCCCTGTTTGCGAACATTCAGTTTACTAAAATACGGTACAGCTACAAGTATTAATCGTCTAAGTTACTAGTAATTAAGTATAAACGTGTGAGTTAAGTACTAGGCGAGCGAGTAATTAAAGGATGATGCTAAGAAACCCTCCCCTCCAACTTCACCTGAAAACACATAATTAATGAGTAATTACCTCGCATGGAGGCGAGGAAAGCGATGCTTGCACATGGATGTGCTTTCATCGCGTTTACGTTCATATTAATTTAGTGTTTAAAGATAAGTGAAATTGAGGGGCGCCGTGGGGTTCCAAGGGGCGGTCGGCGGTATCCGCCCCTTGGTTGACATCGCCAACGCGATATAAGTAAATTACAAACCAAAAGCGCGAGGTAAACTCCCGCCTTGTACAATTTGAAGGCTGACGCTGAGATAATTCCCCGTGATCACACCCGAAATTGAATTAATGATGAGTAATAGCTGCGCATGGCGGAATTTTGTTCCCGACAAATTCCAAGTACCTAAATCCCTTTAGGCAATGCGCGATAGCCGTGACTTTGCCATGGACGGCGAATACACGGCGTTTACGTTCATATTATTAATTACAATTGAGGATATAGTGTGCTCCTCGGGGCGCTGTGAGATTCCAAAGAGGTCGGCGTTTGCCTTTCTTTGGTTGCCGTCGCCAATACGATATTTGTAAATTAATTTAAAAGCTTCGCTTTTCGCGCGAGCAAGCTGTGCGCCTACAGGTGTTTAGGTGAGCTTTGTTTGTTGATTGGGGTAATGAGCTAGTTACTAAAGAGCTAGTTACTAAAGAGAAAGCGCGATGTAAAATCGCACCTACAAATGCTAAAGCTTAATAGGCGTACTTATCTCACAATCTTTGCATACTAAAGAGTAATTTTCTTTACGTTTGCTTGTTTTAGTATTGGTGCTTGAGCACTCAGGGCATGGTGATTTCATTGGTGTATTTGCACTGCAATTACCGCATTTTACAAAGTAGCCATAGCGCCCAGAAAGAGGCAGCAAATTGGTCGCGCTATTACATTGCTTACAAGCTAATGTTATCTCTTTGATTAGATCACTTTTAGGTTTTACTTGTTCAGTAATGGTTTGCTTAGTCGCTATTAAAGCCTCATCGTAAAAAGATTCTGATTCGCTTATCTTTGCAGATACATATGAAGGCTCTTGTAAGTTAAGTGATATGTTTTTCTCTAAAATAAATTGGCAAATTTTGCCCAAACTTTCTTCGTTAAACCATGGTCTAACGTTAGTGGATAAAAAATGTAAAGCATTAGGTGTCGATGCGGGTAGTTTCATCATTTGTAGTAGTTTATCAGCTATGAATTCTGATTTAACTAACCGCTCTTGTGTTGCTTTTGGTGTGTGATCCCTGTTGATAATAGCATTGCTCGATATTGCACAAACACTTTGCCATTCTCGGCCACCAAAGCCTTGTTGTAGTTTACCAAATATTTTTGGCAGTAATAATGGGGCATTGGCTCGTAATAGGCTTTTTAGTACTGCTAGTTGTAGCTCAACTTGCTTTATTGGTGAGGGCATACCTTGCCAGTTACCACGGTAACTTCGGCTCCATTCTTGATGTTCATTAATCGTTACTTCCCCTGTAATGCTTTTAGATTCGATGAGAATAAAGCCGTAGGTATATACAATAAGGTGGTCTATTTGAGCTGTTTCGTCGTTGTGTTTAAATTTGAGGTCGTTAAACACAAAAACTTGAGGGTGATCTTTAAATGCACGGCGTAAATAAAATGCCACGTCGAGCTCTTGTTTTTGGCCTGCTTGTATTTTTGCAGAGTTACTGGTGGTGAGTATTTTATCTTTTAAAATCATGAGGCTTCCATTCAATCATGCGTGTGGATAGGATATCACTGATGTACCTAATAGCAATACGATTAAGGCTTTAATGTTGATTAGGAAGCTTTAAAGTCATCGACAACGCGACATATAACTAATACTTGCAATTAAAAGCCTAAACGCGAGGTAAACTCTTGCCTACAATTTAAAAGCTAGGCTTTTCGCGTCAGCAAATTAAGTGTTGATAGCTACCTTACCCAATCTATTATTAAATGTCGTATGTTTGCGTTGTTAAGGTGTCGTATATTTGCTATATTTAATACAAGAAACGAGGGTATTTATTATGACAATAGCAAGTAAAGTAACAACAAGAATAAACCGCTCAAAGCGTTATGTTTTTGATCGTGCTGATTTTGCAGATATTGCTGGTTACGACCAAGTTGGCCGGGTATTAAAAAAGCTGGTTGATAATGGTCATTTATTGCGTATTGGTTATGGGCTTTACACTAAAGCGAGAGAAAATCGCATTACGGGTAAGTTAATGCCGGCATCTCCTGCGGGAGCTGATGGTGTTATATTAGAAGCGATTGAAAAGCTAGGTGTTGACTACAAATTTGATGAGTTTTCACAACGTAGTATCAATGGTGAAAGCTTGCAAATTCCAGCGTCTCTGAAAATAATTACAAATAATCGCTTTAAACGCAAAATTGTCGTAAATAATAGTGCTATTAATGCTAATTGATAGTGACCTGTTTTTAGATGTTGCCGATGCTCTTGGTATGGGTAACCCTGCTATTGTTGAAAAAGATTATTATGTTGTTGCATTACTAAAACTACTTTCTGAATTGTCTTTTGATACGCACTTATTGGTTTTTTCTGGTGGTACCGCATTAACAAAGTCGGGCATTAAAACTCATCGAATGTCTGAAGACATTGATATTAAAATCATACCTACAGATGTGTTTGCTAATATTTCAAAAACACAAAAAAGAAAGGCTAGGAAAGAGTTACATCTTCAATTACTTAATGCCATTAGTCTGCACAACTCTTTTTCGGTAGAAAACCGCCCTACTATTTATGATGAATATCGTTATCAACAAATTGATATACGTTATCCTCAAGCACATTCAAAAGTTCCATGCCTAAGGCCGTTTATTAAGTTAGAGCTGATAGAGACCTTGCTTTATGATCAAGTAGTGAGTAGAGATATATGTTCTTTAATGAATGAGGTCACTCAAAAGCCTCCTGAAGTTGCGCTAATGGGGTTTTCGAGTATTAAGAGTACACAAGCGGAAAAGCTAGTCTCTATGTTGAGGCGAACAGCAAGTTTTGCGCGCGATAATATAAGAGATGATGATCCTGCATTAATACGCCATATTTATGATACGTATTATATTCAACAAGCTGGGCTTGCGAGTGCTTCTGACGTAATGTCTTTGGTAAGTAAAGTTATTGCGGAAGACTTAACGCGTTACTCAAACCAACACGCTGAATTTATGAAAAGTCCGATTGCTGAACTGAAGTTTGGCTTAAGCTTACTACAAACCAATACATTATATGAAGAACGCTTTAACCAATATGTAGTACCTATGGTTTATGGCAATAATAGCCTTAATTGGCAGCAAGCATTTGATGTATTTAAGTTATATTGCAATCAAGTGTTAAATAACATAAAGCTTTAGCTGCCGTCGCCAACGCGACATATAACTCAAATTTGCAATTAAAAGCCTAGGCGCGAGGTAAGCCCCCGCCTACAATTTAAAGGTTTCGGGCTTAGCGCAATGAGGCAATTAGTTATACTATTCGCCTCATTGTGTGAGGCGAATAATAATTGTATGTGTGGTACTAAATTGCAAACTGAAAGGTTTGCGTTAGCAATGGCTGTATATTGGCATTTCCCCTACGCTTTGGATCGATGCTAACAAATCCCCAAAATTCTAAAAAGCGATTGATGAATCGAGATTCAATCAGTCTGCCTAATAGCTCACTCGGACTTGAGTATTGAGACGCTGGAGCGTGACTAAGTAACGCTGGGAATGCGGTAATGACTTCGTCAATTAGTTGCTCGACCGAGGCATGTTTTTGTAGTCGCCACAGCATAAATAGCCAAAATGCGCGCAGATCCACGCTATCGGTAAAGCTGTCGAAGTAACGCCAATTGTATTGCATGATGGCGGCTTCGAGCATAGGGAGGTAAAAAGCATTAATCCCCTGGGTTTGATACAGCTTTTGCACCGATTTTTTAATATGAAAATGGCCACTTTTATAGTAAATAATACCGGCAACATCAGCCAAAGTACGCGTGTAGTGTAGGGCGTTAAACTTATCTTCGTTACTGCCTGCAAATTCACTAATACTGATATGGATGGGGTATTTAGAAACAGCAAAGTTAGGTAGTAGCTCAGAGGCTTGTTTGACTAATTTAGCAGGTAAATTGCCTTTAGCCGTTGCTTTAATTGAGCCGCCTTGTTGCATGGCTTCAGTAAAAATTAATGCTAAATAGCTCATCACTGGGCTACTTGATAAATCTGCTGGAGTATTAAAAGTAACTTTTGTTAATTCGTTGAACGGGGCATAGAGCCAATTAGATATTTGCGTTGGGCAAAGCCCGCAAAAATCACTATCGGCTTGGTTGTTTCGCGCAGCTATTGTTTGTTCTGCGACAAGGTTTAGCTCATCTAAACTTAACTCTGGATTCATGGCTAAAGTTTGCGTTATGTCATCAAATATTTGTGCATGCTGTTTAGTAGATACAGTGTTCATACAACAATGTTTGTGCTTTTTGCCACTGCCACATGGGCAGGGATCATTTCGTCCTAGTTTCATTTATTAGCTCGTTCTGCGCAATATGGGTTTAGTGTTACATCATTATATTTGTTAGTAAATAAAAGCTACGAGCAGAGGGCTAACTGGAAACTGACCGTGGATTGTTTTTTCTCTAAAGCGCAGCGCCTCATACCCTCTTTGTGAATTTTTACTGGCTGTTTAGTTACTTTAGAGCTTCGGCATAATTTTGCCGAAGCTCTAAGCCCGATTAATACTGGCGGTCGCGATCGTGCGGTTGCTCAAATTGTGTTTTAGGCCCTAGTGGTACTACGCCGGTGGGGTTAATAGTTTTGTGGCTGGCGTAGTAGTGTATTTTGGTGTATTCCAAGTCAACAGTGTCTTTAATGCCTGGTACTTGGTACAGCTCAGTGACATAGTTATATAGGTTAGGGTATTCACTAATTTTTTGCTGATTACACTTAAAGTGGCCATGATACACAGCGTCAAAGCGCACTAAAGTAGTAAATAAGCGCCAGTCGGCCTCGGTAATTTGCTCACCAACTAAGTAGCGCTGTGTAGCTAGGCGTTGCTCTAACCAGTCTAGGCTTTCGAATAATGCATGGTAAGCGCTGTTATAAGCACTTTGCGTGGTGGCAAAGCCTGCTTTATATACGCCGTTATTTACCGTGTTGTAAATGCGCTCGTTTACGCTGTCGATTTCTGCTTGTAGTGCTTGCGGGTAGTAGTCGTCGGTGTTGCCGGTTAGCTCGTTAAACGCGGTATTTAAAATACGCATGATGTTTGATGATTCGTTATTAACTATGGTATGGGTTTTTTTATCCCATAAAATAGGAATAGTGGCGCGGCCTTCGTAATTGGCATCGGCTTTTAAATACAATTGGTAGGCGTAATCTAGGTTATAAAGCGGATCGCCGTGCTCACCAAATTCCCAGCCATTTTCGAGCATTTCGGGCTTTACTACGCTAAGTGTAATTACGTTTTCGAGTTGCTTTAATTTACGCATTATCATGGTGCGGTGTGCCCATGGGCAAGCTAGCGACACATATAAATGGTAACGTCCCGCTTCGGGTTTAAATTGGCTATCGGCGGCGTTTGAAATTTGTTGGGTAAAGCGGCTTGCTTGGCGCTCAAACTTACCGCCAGATTTTTTGGTGTCGTACCATTGGTCAACCCATTTTCCGTCTACGATTAATCCCATTATTAACTCCTTAATGTGCTGTAAATGCATAAACACACACCGCATAGCTATGTGGTGTGTGTTTTAAATAACTAATATTACGCTTTGTTTAAGTTACGGTTAATTACGTTATCAAGTGAGAATTTACCGCCACCTTGGATAACTAAAGCCAGTGTGATTGCTAATAGCGCTAGGCCAAATTCGTAACCGTTGTTGCTCATAAATAAGCCGTTATCAATGTGAGTGGTAAATATAGCCACAACCATAGTAATAGCCAGTACAAAGCTAGCAGGTCTTGTTAGTAGACCAACAATTAAAAATAAGCCACCAAAAAATTCTGCACTACCTGCCATTAAGGCCATTAAAAACCCTGGTGCTAGGCCAATTGATTCCATCCATTGTCCTGTGCCTTCTAAGCCATAACCACCAAACCATGCAAATAATTTTTGTGCACCGTGAGCGGCAAAAATAATACCTGCAATAACGCGCAGTGGTACTGCAGCCAGTGATTGTTCAGTTTTAGTGATAACATTAGCAATATTTTTAATAGTCATAATTTTTGCCCTTATTGATGTTAAGTAAGTATGTTTAATTGAGTATGTAGCCATTGTAGTTGTTGTTATGTAATTAAATAACGCCTATTATTTGCTTGATATGTTCAAATAATTTGAATAGTTGTTATTTGGATGAAAAAAACCATGAGTACACCTCCTATTAGTATTGAAGCGTTACTGGTGCTTGACGCTATTGAGCATCGTGGCAGTTATGCGGCAGCCGCAGAGCAATTAAATAAAGTACCTTCGGCGCTGTCCTACATAGTACAAAAACTAGAAGAGCAATTAAACGTGACTTTGTTTCAGCGTCAGGGGCGTCGTGCTGTGTTGACTCCTGCGGGCAAACATTTACTGACCGAGGGGCGCAAGTTGCTTACGGCGATTAATTCATTGTCGGAGCAAACACAAACAATTGCGAACGGCTGGGAGCCAAAAATTCGTATTGCTTTGGATTCTATTATTGATATAAAACCGATATTTACCAGTATAGAGCAGTTTTTAGTAGAGCATAAAAATATTGAAATAGATGTACAAGAACAGGTAATGAACGGCAGCTGGGAAGTGCTGATTGAAGATAAAGTTGATTTAGTTATTGGCGCGCCGTCGCCAGTGCCGAACCAAAAAGGCATTCGCGCGGTTAAAATAGATGAGTATCAAAGTGTACTTGTGGTAAATAGCACGCACCCGTTAGCAACGCAGCAGCAACCACTCGATATGAGTAGCCTTGCTCAGTACCGCAGTGTGATAGTACACGACTCTGCAGAGCAAGAAATTCCATGGTCGGCAAATATAATAGAGGGCACCCAGCGCTTTTTTGTTAGCTCTGTTGCGCAAAAAATTGCGGCTATTATTGCCGGTATAGGTATTGGTTATTTACCCAAGCGTTTAATTGAGCAGTATATAGGGTCGGGGCAGTTAGTGGAGGTAAAGCTAACCGAGCAACGACCTTGCCAAGATCTATTTATTGCCTGGAAAATAACTAATAAAGGTAAAGGGTTGCAACGACTTACCTCACTGTTACTACAACCTTAACGTTGCGCTTTTAAAGCTAACAGCCGTGTAAGGCTGTTAGCTAATAGCTGTATTAAATGTAATTTACTACTTAAAAGCCATGGTAAGCTCTTTATTCTTCTAGGCTTTCATCTAGGGTAATTATAATACCAACGGTAATAATACGGTCGCCAACCATTTCACAAATAGTGAGTTTTACGTCATCAAGTTCAATAAAGTCATCTACCTTAGGTAAGCTGTTTAGCGAGGTTTTTAGTACTTGCTCTAGCGTATCGTTTGGTTCAGCAGCAATATGAATATCGTAAGAATAGGCTATGCTGGCTACGCTGGTATTGCCTTTAACTCTTAGCTCTTTTGCCGAAAGCTCGGTAATATCTTGATCAATCGTGCTTGAAAAAACACAGTCAACAAACTCGCGGGTATGCGGTTTTAGTACCATAAATAGCTGATCGTCTGCCTGTAATAACGTAGAGCCGCGCGGGGCAATAATATTATTATTACGACTGATCATTGCCATTACTGTGCTATCGGGTAGTGCTAATTGCGATAAACGACGGCCAACAGCGCGTGACATTTTGCCTATGGTGTATTCAACAATATCGGCGTCAACATCGCCTAAAGCAGTGATCTCTAACGTGGCTGCGGGAGTCACTGGCGGTGGTAAAGTAAGCTTTAGTTTGCGGGCCATTAAAGCAAGCGTTGAGCCTTGCAGTGTGGCTGAAATTAACACCACAAAAAATACTACGTTAAATATGAGTTCGGCGCCAGGCAGGCCAAACATAAGAGGAAATATTGCTAAAATAATAGGGACTGAGCCGCGTAGCCCAACCCAAGACACTAAGGTGATTTCACGCGCTTTAAAACCAAATAGCGCTAACACCGGAATAACCGCCAAAGGGCGAGCAATAAATATAAGCACTAATGCAATGATCAGTCCCTCAAACCACACATCTAATAACGAGGTTGGGTTTATTAATAAGCCCAACACCACGAACATGGTAATTTGACCTAACCAAGCTAACCCGTCGTGGAATAAAAACGTACTGCGCTGAAACACAAAACGGCTGTTGCCAATAACCACACCGGTAATAAATACCGCTAAAAACCCGCTACCACCAATGTTTGCGGTAATACCAAATGAGAGTAAACCACACGCAGCAACCAATACCGGATACAAACCGGTAGCAACTAATTGAATTTTATTAATTAATTTAACAGAGCTCCAACCCACGGCTAAGCCGACTAATGCGCCTAAGCCCATTTGTGATACAAACATGAGTAATAGGCCTGTGCCTAGCTTCATGTCGTTTACCAGAACCTCTAGTAAGCCTACGGTTAAAAATATTGCCATGGGGTCGTTTGAGGCACTTTCTATTTCGAGGGTGGCTTTTAGTTTGGTGTTTAAATGAATACCGGCATTACGCAGTAGCGCAAATACGGCTGCGGCATCGGTTGAGCCTACAATAGCGCCAAACAATAAGCCTTGTAGCAAAGGAATATCAAGCATGTATGCGGCAGCAACTCCAGTTACTGCGCTGGTAATTAGTACCCCAAGGGTGGCCAACACGGAGGCGGGTTTCCAGACTTTTTTTATCGCTTTTAAGGGCGTTTGCAAACCGCCATCAAATAATATCATTGCTAATGCGAGCGTACCTAAAGAATGCGCCGCTGCTGCATTGTCAAAAAATATGCCTCCGGGGCCATCTTCACCAGCGAGCATACCGACCATTAAAAACATTACCAGTACAGGCAAACCGAGACGAGCTGATAATTTACTGGATACAATACCCAGTAAAATTAATACCGCGGCTAACAATATTATTTGATCAATCAAAAACATATATTATTCTCATTTGTAGCTAAGGGCTGGGTTAGGTCGTTATTGTAAGTTATGCACTAGAGCATGGGATAGTAGTTACTCTGCTGCTAAGTATGAACTGGTTTTCATTTTTTAATAGGTAAAATAATAAGCGATAATAAACATGGGTTTGTTTACACAAAAATGTTTTTAGCTTTTGATATTGTAGCATTATTCTCATTAAATAGGGAGGGCCAGCGTTATAAATAGCAGGTATTAGTAATCTGCTAAAAACTTGCCAAGCTCGGTGTTAAAGGGCCATTTTTAGATGTCATTTTAGCTCGCGCTTTAGGTTTAATATTTACAGTGAGAGTTTTGGGTCAACTTAGCCGCTTTAGTTTTTAACCTTTTAGATTGCTTTTTAAATTTGCACTTCGCCTTTGGCACTATTACCACTTAGTAAAAGTCATTTACACAATGAGGGGATTATTTATTAATGCATAAGAAATATAATGCTCTACTTATTTTTACTAGCACAGTCATCGTATGCCTAGGTTAAGGCGCGAAAGCAGCACAAGTAAAAAGGATCAGGGAAACTTCCTGATTAACTGAATTATTACAGAGGTTTTTATGACGTTATCCCTAACTCCACGCCTAACACAGTTAGCCAATGCTGATTTGATCCAACCATTGGCACATATTAAAAGGGGTATCGAAAAGGAAGCTTTACGAGTAACTACAGATGGTTTGTTGGCACAAAACCCTCATCCTTATAATTTAGGCTCGGCGCTAACTCATCCTCATATCACTACAGATTACTCAGAGTCGTTATTGGAGTTTATTACCCCAGCAGTTGAAAGTATTGATGACACACTCGACTTTTTACAACAATTGCACCGTTATACTGCCACTGAACTAACCGCGCAAAATATATGGCCAGCAAGTATGCCGTGTGCGCTTCAAGGTAATGATAGTGTGCCTATTGCTCAATATGGTAGCTCGGTGCAAGGACAAATGAAGCACACTTATCGTCGTGGGCTAGATATGCGCTACGGGCGTATTATGCAAAGTATTGCGGGTATTCATTTTAATTTTTCATTACCGGATAGCTTTTGGCAGGGGTATCAAACTCTACAGGGTAACCAAGACTCGCTTGCTGATTTTCGTTCTGCTCAGTATTTTGCGCTGATCCGTAACTTTCGTCGCTATGGTTGGTTATTGCTTTATTTATTTGGTGCATCTCCTGCGTTAAGCCGCTCGTTTGTTGATGGCCGCGCGCATCAGTTAGCCAGTTTGGGCAGCGATACGCTTTATATGCCTTATGCAACTTCGTTGCGAATGAGTGGTTTTGGCTATCAAAACGATGCCCAAGCGAGTTTAAATGTAAGTACCAATAACTTAGCTGAATATAGCCGCGATTTAACACAAGCGCTTCACACGCCACATGCACCTTATACGCGTATAGGGGTTGAGGTAAATGGTGAAAAACGTCAGCTAAACGATAATATTTTACAAATTGAAAACGAATACTACAGCGATATTCGCCCTAAACGTGTTACTCACGCGGGTGAAACACCACTGCAGGCTATGAACGATCGCGGGGTTGAATACATAGAAGTACGTAATCTCGATATTAACCCCATGTTGGCGCTAGGTATTGATGACACTCAAATTCGCTTTTTAGATACATTTTTACTGTTTTGCTTATTACAAGATAGCCCAGAAATTGGCGAGCAAGAACAACAGCGCTTGGCACGCAATCATACCCGTGTGACCGAGCAGGGGCGATGCCCTGATTTACTGCTAGAAACTGCTAATGGTGATCTTAGTCGCAGTGCTTGGAGCGAACAGCTATTTGCAGAGCTAGATGCTATAGCAGAGTTACTTGATCAAGCTGGTAGCGGCTACAGTGAGGCGATACAACACTACAAGCCATTATTACAACAGCCAGAGCTAACTCCGTCGGGGCTTATGTTGACGCAGCTTGTCGCTAATAATCAGGATCACAGTGATTGGGTAGGGCAGCGCGCCACTGAGCTCACTGCACAATGGAAAAAAATGCCACTGAGCGCAGCACAAAGCGATTACTTTAAACAGCTTGTAAGCTCATCACACGCAGAGCAGCAAAAGTTAGAGGGTAAGGTTTAGCAAAAGAGCAGCTTTTAGGTGTCGGGCTTTAGCTTTTAGATAGATGATACGACCCCGATAAAGTAAACCGCACTAGGGTCGTATCAAGGTCAATACGCCCTATCAAGCTTGGTACTTGGATTTACTTGTAGGTGCGATTTTATATTGGCACTTAACTTACCAATGTATAAAACCTTTAACTCTATTCTTTAGTTTGCATATTTTTAGCACGCTGCTCGGCTTCGATCAGGGCTTGAGATTTAGGTTCACGTTTTTTCTCTGCTATTTTAGGTTTTACCGATGAATTTGGATCCCAGCTATCATCCAGCGATAGGTTAGCAAATGGGTTGCTGTTGTCTATTTGCACATTTTGCTCTTTAGGCTCAGCTACTGGTTCTGGCTGTTGGTTTGTATCTGCTTTTATTACAGGCTTTGCTTTACTACCTGGTAGCGGTGCATCGGGATCGAAAGTACGTACTTCGGGCTCTTTAAATTCGTGCTCGGTATTAAATGAAGTTGCTTGCTCTGTGGTGCTGTTTACAGGGGGGTGTATATTCGTTGTTGGTTGCTGCGCAATAATTGGCTCTGGGCTGATATTGGCGGGCTCAATTGCATTTTGAGCTGGCGTTTGATCATTAATTGCTGCTGGCGCTTGTTGAGTAACCTGTTGTTGGCGCTGCTTTTTAGTAGGCAGTGGTGCATCGGGATCGAACATGCGTACTTCTGGCTCGGCAAAGTCGCTGGCATTTTTTATTCGCTCTAAGGTGTTTTTAGCCGCGGCTTCAAACTCTGCGGTATTGGGCTCTGCTTTTGTTTTTGTTTTGGGTTTTTCATTACTAAATGTTGTATTTGTTGTTTTAGCTACGGTTTCTGGCTCGCTAGTACTTGCTTGTGGTTTTGCCAGCGCGGCATCAATTTGCTGCATTGAAACAGATTCTGCCGCAATTTGTGCTGTTGTCGTATTTTGCGTATTTACGGCGCTAGGGCTTGGCTTAGCTGCCGATTTAACTACTGATTTAACTGCTGGTTTAACTACTGATTTAGGAGCGGGTGTGGTAACAGCTGGGCTCGTTGGCAGTACTGTTGCCACCTCAGAATTACTTTGTTTAGAGCGGCGCATACGTACTAAAACCATTACGCCAATAAGTACTATTAGCAATAATAATAAGCTAGGTAGCAGTAGTGAGGCGGCGCTTTCGGTGTTTGGTTTTGATACTGGCGTAGGTTTTATATTTGCCGGCTTTTGTGCTGCTGCGATGGGCTCTGCGCTTATTTCTGTCGTGTTTGCCTGTGTACTTTCAGCCACAGGATTTTTTATATCAGTGCTTTTTACATCAGTACTTTTTATATCTGAGCTTTTTACATTAGCAACGGGTTCATCAGTTGTTACTTGGCTTGTTTGACTAGGGCTTGCTTGTAACTCGGTATTAATACTCGCGGTATTGTCTGTCTCAGAGTGTGTTTTTAAAGGCTCAACAATAGGCGCTTTAACCGACTCAGTAATAGGCTCGGGCAGTGCCTTCTGCGGCTCTGGATCATTAACAATAGCATGTGGCTTAGGTTTTGGCTGAGTTGGTGTTACTGCCGGCTTATTGCAATTTTTATTATAGTCGCGCGCGGCATTGCGGTAGCTGCGGCCCGTTTTGTTATTACTGTGCTGCTGCATTTCTTGTTTTATAAGTATGCACATAGCTTGGTTATAGGCTGCGCTATTAAAGCTATAAAATAGGGCAATACAAAGGGTCAGGCGTGTGAGTATTTTTATCATAAAGTTCAGTAGCGCTTAAGCATCAATAGTTTGATTTTAAGCGCTAATTTAAAATATATCTACTGTGGGCTACTCAATTACCATTAGGCTGCGATATTCGTCGTAGGCAAATTGATCGGTCATGCCGCTTATATAATCTTGAATTAACCGGCAGCGGTAATAAAACTCATAGGCGGTAAAGTGATCAGGCTCTTCTTGCATTGCATCTATGGCGTGCTGATAGCTGTTTAAGTGCTTTTTAGAAAGCTTTTTAACCAGTCGCGATTCTATTAATAAGCGTGAATCGCCATTGAGCGCTCGTTTAAAATCGTCACTGCTTAATAATAGCAGTGGTTTGTAACAATCGAGCAGGCCGTTAATAATGCGGTAGCCTTGTAGTTCGAGTTTTTCTACTTCTTTGTTTGAAAATACATATTCAAGCGCCACTTGTTTAAGGGTTATGGTGAGTGCGTGTAAATAGCTGCGATCCTCAAGTAGTGCTTGATTAAAATCGCCATGATAAATGGGTTCTATGTGTTTAATAAAGCGTTTAGCCGCATGATTAACTAACGGATGCAGCAGCGCTACGCGTAAGTATATAAAAAATTCACTATTAAAATTATAAGGTTGTGCGTTGGCACGCTCAAGTGCGTAGTCTACGGCTTTATTTACAAAGTCTTGATGTTGGCTGTCGTCGATAGTGAGGTTTATAAGTACTTTTGTATAATGACTTTTAAGCTTTTGGCATAATAGTTCGGTGCTTATTATGTCTTTTTCTACGGCGTCTTCTATATCGGCTAGGCAATAGGAAATATCATCGGCAGCTTCCATAATATAACTTGCGGGGTGGCGGCAATACGGCTGAATTTCAAGCGCAGTTTGCAGTGCCTCTACAAATTTTTTTTCGCTGTAGTAGTAACCGACCTTTTTCATTAAATAATTTTTGTTTTGTGGTATCTCTTTTTTGTCGAGCCCTGCAGGGCGGGTATATTTTAAAATACCGGCACTTTGGCTGTAGGTTAAATTAAGTAATTGTAATGAGTGAATAATACGTATGCCTTGGGCATTGCCTTCAAAGCTGCAAATGTCGTGTGCTAGGCTTTTAAAAACAACCCCAATACCAGAATTAGGCTGTTTACAGCGCTCGGGGGTTACACTTGCTAAATTATTATTAAACCAATGGTTTATGGCGGCTTCACCAAAGTGACCAAACGGCGGATTGCCTATATCGTGCATTAGGCAGGCCATTTCAACTAGGCTTTCTAACGGCCGCTCTAGCTCGGTGAGTCCGTAGTCTTGCAGCTGCTGATAACTTAGTGATGCAAAAATACGTTGTACTATAAAGCGCCCTACTTGTTGTACTTCTAACGAGTGAGTAAGGCGAGAACGTACCGCGGCGTTGCGCTCTAGTGGAAACACTTGGGTTTTTTGTTGTAGGCGACGAATAGCGGCGCTGTTTATAATTCGGGCCCGATCGCTCTCTAGTGCCATTTGTAAGTTAGCGGTAGTGCGATACATACGTGCGGGGGTTATTTTTTTACTAAAATCGATCATCATCTTGTCCTTTTTTAAGCTGATGACAGGCATAGTTTTAGCGCATCGTCATATGTTTTTCATTAATTTGCTTTAATCTATCAGTTTGTATCTTAAATTAATATATTGCTTTAAGATCGAATTACAAAGCAGGTTTTTAGATGTCAGGTAAAGGTTAGCCAAGTGCGGTGATTGTAGATAGGCGGGAGTTTACCTCGCGCTGTTACTTTGTAGGCGCATAGCTTGCTGGCGCGAAAAGCGTAGCTTTTAATTTTTAGCGCTTTGGTAGAGATGAGCCAAACGTGCTCATTTGCACACATATTTTATAAATAAACGTTATGTTAAACAGGGTATTAAAATGAAACAGTGGATTGTAAAGGCAATATCGGTTTGCCTTTTATTAGGGATGAGTAATGCGTTTGCCGCAAAAGAGCAAACGGTAGTACTTATATCAATTGATGGTATGCGCTGGGATTATATAGAAAAACATGGTGCGCCTAATTTAAAAGCAATGGGTGAGCGCGGTGTTAGAGCGCAAAAGTTGATTCCGGTTTATCCTACCAAAACGTTTCCTAACCATCTTTCAATTATTACCGGCTTACTCCCTGTTAATCATGGCATTGTTGACAATAGATTTTGTGATAAAGCCCGTAATAATGAATGCTATAGCATGGGCAAAGGCTTTACCGATAGTACTTGGGTTAGCGGTACGCCGTTGTGGAACTTGGCTAAAATGCAGGGACTTAAATCGGCAGTTTATTTTTGGCCTGAGTCGGATGCGCGTTTTAACGGCATGACCCCTGACTACTATTTTCATTACTCGCAGCATAGTGACTATCAAGACCGGGTTGATCAAATAGTGCAGTGGTTAAGTTTACCTAAAGCGCAGCGCCCGCGGTTTGTTGCAGGTTATTTTTCATTGGTAGATAGCATGGGACATAAATATGGGCCCGATGCGATTCAAACGCGCGATGCAGTTAAACAACTCGATGAGTTAATGGGGCAGTTACAAGCGCGTTTAAGCAAATTAGATCAAGAAGTAAACTTAGTGATAGTGTCGGATCATGGTATGGCGCAGCTTGATCCAGCTAAAAGTATATTAGTTAGTAGTTTACCTAAAGATGACAACTTTTTAGTAAAAAATACCGGCCCGCGGTTACTTATTTATACAAAACCTGAGGCGGTTAATGCCGATATTGAGGGCTATAAAGCGCGTTTACAACAAGCAGCTAAAGGACGTTATACGGTATTAACGGCTGAGCAGTTAGCGGGCTATCATTATAATAAAGGCACCCGTGTAGGCGATATTGTAGTGCAAACAACGGCACCAGCAATATTTGCTAGTTCAGAAAAAGCAGGCCCTATAGGCACCCACGGTTATGCTTATACCGATGATATGGCAGCAACCTTTTTAGCTGTTGGCCCTGCGTTTAAAAAGGGTATGAGTATTGAGCAAGTTAATAACTTAGATATTTACCCGGTATTGGCAAAAATAATGGGGCTAAAGTTACTTAGTAAAACCGACGGCGACGGTAAAAGCTTAATGCCCGCTGTGCAGCGAAAAATGATAGTGCATTAATCTGTAGTCTAAAAAATAACAGCTTAGGCTGTAAACTACATAATACCTAAGCGGCTAATTAGCCGCTTTTTTATGCCTGTAAACTGACATGACTATTTTTCACTCAAATTAGACCTCTTGCTAATTGCAAAGTATTTAACTGCCACGTATGTTAAAAATATAACAATAATATATAGAGAAACTTATGGCAGGGATTGATCAGTTAGTTAGCCGTGTAATGGCAGGGTTGGTGGCCGTTATTATTGGCTTTACCAGCTCAGTAGCACTGATTTACCAGGTGGTTATTGTGCTTGGTGGCACGCCTGAGTTAGTAGCCAGCTGGATTTTAATGCTGGGCTTAGTAATGGGCAGCACCTCTATTATTTTATCGTATTATTATAAAGTGCCTATATTAATTGCGTGGTCGACTACAGGGGCTGCACTGCTAATTTCTACCGCCGATGGCTATAACCTAAATGAGGCCGTAGGGGCATTTATGCTCTGTGCACTATTGGTATTTTTATCGGGAGTGACGGGCTGGTTTGAAAAAGTTATGAACCGTATTCCCAGTGAGCTTGCCTGTGCCATGCTTGCGGGCGTATTAGTTACTTTTGGCATTGACGTATTTAACTTTATGAACGAATTACCGTTAATGATTGGCTTAATGGTATTAGTTTACTGCATAGGTAAACGTTACTTTGCACGTTTTACTATGTTAAGTGTACTAATAACCGGCGTATTACTGGCGTGGAATATGGGCCATATTGATACCAGCAACTTGCAATGGCAAGCTAGTAGTTTTGCTTATATAGCCCCAAGTTTTAACTTTCAGGCATTTATTAGTATTAGTATTCCTTTATATATAGTAACCATGACCTCACAAAACTTACCCGGTATTGCAGTACTAAAAGCCCATAATTATAAAGCGCCAATTTCGGCGTCACTTAATGTAACGGGTTTTATTAATTTAGTAACAGCGCCATTTGGCACCTATTCAATTAATTTGGCTGCCATAACAGCCGCCATTTGTATGAGTGAAGATGCAGATAAAAACCCCGATAAACGTTATTGGGCGAGCATAGCCGGTGGCGTTTTTTATATTATTATGGCGCTGTGCGCAGCAACATTAGTAGCCGTAGTGGCCAGCTTACCGCAAGCATTAATTTTAGCTTTAGCGGGTATTGCATTATTTGGCACTATTGCTTCAAGCCTGCAGCAAGCACTGCATAGCTCACAATATAGCGAAGCCGCCATAATTACATTTTTAGTCACCGCGTCAGATTTAACCCTGTGGTCGGTAGGCTCAGCTTGCTGGGGAATTATAGCCGGCGTATTAACGCTATTTATTATCCGTAAGGGTTAAAGCATCGGGCAAAGGGCATCGAGCTTAGAGCAAAGGCTCTTTAAGTTATTAATTCACAAAGAGGGCATGAGACGCTGCGCTTTAGAGAAGAAAAAGGATTTGGGCGACGATCTAAGGGCAAAATAAACAGCTATGCTGCTCACGTGTGGGCGCAGCCCGAATGTTTTTCTGATATTAGATTTCTTCTTTTACTGATATCTATTTTATATGTGTCTTTTCATTCACTCTCATTGTCTGCTTTTTGTGCAAAAGTGTTTAAGCCCACTTATTCACAAAGAGGGTATGAGACGCTGCGCTTTTAGAGGAATGATAATGGCAAGAACGATGTATTTTATATTTGCTCATTCACTCTAATTGTCTACTTTTTGTGCAAAAGTATTTAAGCCCACTTATTCACAAAGAGGGTATGAGACGCTGCGCTTTTAGAGGAATGATAATGGCAAGAACGATGTATTTTATATTTGCTCATTTACTCTCATTGTCTACTTTTTGTGCAAAAGTATTTAAGCCCACTTATTCACAAAGAGAGTATGAGACGCTGCGCTTTTAGAGGAATGATAATGGCAAGAACGATGTATTTTATATTTGCTCATTCACTCTCATTGTCTGCTCTTTGTGCAAAAGATCGTTAAGTGATTTATGCACAAAGAGGCGAAGGGCTTCGAGCCTAAAGCCTGATACCTAAATCTGCTCTTTTACTGCCTTTAAAGCATTGGTTTTAATATATCAAACATGGCGTCTATGTGATCGTCTCGCTCGTTTAGTGCAGCAATGTAACGGTATTTCTCACCGCCGGCATGTTCAAAAATTTCACGGTTTTCGCCCTCTAACTCCTCGAGGGTTTCTAAGCAGTCAGCACTAAACGCGGGGCTAATTATGGCAATATCTTTTATGCCTTGTGCAGGAAAGCTTTCAAGGGTAGCGTCGGTATAAGGCTTTAACCATTCTGCTTTACCAAAGCGGCTTTGAAAGGTACTTATTACTTGGTCTTTATCAAGGCCAAGCTTTTCGATTACTAAACGTGTGGTTTGTAGGCATAAACAGTGATACGGATCGCCTCGTTCTAAAAATAGTTTAGGCATACCATGGTACGAAAAAACGAGTTTTTGTGGCATACCATTGGCTGCTAAATCTTCGCTAATACTGTTAGCTAACGACTCTATGTAACGCGTGTTTTTGTGATAGCCGTTTATAAAATGCAGCTCAGGAACCCAGCGCCATTTACGCAGCACGTTTGATACCGCGTCAAAGGTTGAGCCCGTAGTTGGGCTTGAGTATTGTGGGTATAACGGTAATACAATTATGCGCGTAAGGCCTTTATCGCGAAGTTGTTCCAACCCAGCTTCAATTGAAGGGTTGCCGTAACGCATAGCCATAACCACTTCGGTATTGGTATAGCCATGCTCTTTTAATAGCGCATTTAATTTTAGGCTTTGCTGGCGAGTAATATGGGTAAGTGGTGAGCCGTTTTCGGTCCATATACTTTCATAAAGCTTGGCAGAGCGTTTTGGGCGAATACGTAAAATAATACCATGGAGAATAATCATCCATACAAAACGTGGTATTTCTACAATACGTGGATCTGATAAAAACTCACGTAAATAAGTACGCAAAGCACTTGCTGTTGGCGCATCAGGGCTGCCTAAGTTGGTGAGTAATATGCCTGTTTTTTGATTGAAACGCCCATCATGGGGATTATCGGTAACGGCAGAAAATCGCGACACGTTATGCTCCTTCAAGCAAAATATTCAGAAATAACTATTAAGGCATAGTGTAACGAAAAAAAGCACTGTTTAGATCAATCATTTAGTTGTTTTAATTATAATTTTAAAAAATCAGCACGATTAGATACTTTGAGGTTATTACTTTTTATATAAAAACTAAAAAACCTGCCATTTTAGTGCACTGTAAACACCAGGTTACAGGCTGTAAAGCTAAGTAACCATGGTTTGGCTGTAAAATGAGCAGTCAGTGAGTTGAAGGTCAGTGTAAACAATACGTTAACTTTTTAATATTTAAAATAAAATGCCGAGTTGCTGGTATTTTAATCTATTTAAGGTGTTAATTTTCTATTTTAGAAGTTATTTGCATACATAGACTAATTATTTATGCATTTTAGTATCTTTTTATTTGCATATGTTGCTAGGATGTTAGCAGCAAGGTTTGTATGTAACAACCTTTTATAAATTATAAGAACACAAAACAGGGTCGTCACTATGTCAACATATCGTTTAAACACACTCGCTGTTGCCGTTGCTTTTGCTTTTAGCGCGCCAAGCATGGTTAACGCACAAGAAGCACCGGTTAAAGCTGTAAAAAATATTGAGCAAATATCAGTATTAGGATCACGCGTATCTAATCGTACTTCTACTGAATCTTCATCTCCTATTGATTTAATTGACGCGGACGATCTAAATAAAGGTGGCTTTACCGAACTTGGGCAAAGCTTACAAGCAACCGCACCTTCATTTAACTTTTCGCGTACGCAAGTATCTGACGGCTCTGATTTATTTAGACCTGCCACTTTACGTGGTTTACAGCCAGATCAAACACTAGTATTAATAAATGGTAAGCGCCGTCATAATCAAGCCATTTTTGGTTTAACCAGTACGGTTGGTGGTGGTTCAGCGGGCACCGATATGAATGCGATTCCGCTAGTTGCTTTAAAAGGTGTTGAAGTACTACGCGATGGCGCTGCAGCACAGTATGGCTCTGATGCTATTGCAGGGGTTATTAACTTATCGCTTAACAATTCAACCGGCGTTACTACAGGTTATGTACAATATAGCGAAACCGGCGAAGGCGATGGCGAAACAGTATCGGTTGGCTTAAATCGTGGTTTTGATTTAGGCAGCGAAGGTGGATTTATTAACCTATCACTTGAGCACCGTGATGCACAAAGCACTAACCGTGCAGAGCGCGATATTGGCGGCTCACTTGATGTAGCACCTGGTACGCTTTCTAAAGATGTACGCTGGAGCCAAGGTAATGCAGAGAGCGAATTTACCTCACTATTTTATAATATGGCACTGCCAGTTGGTGGCGATAATGAACTTTACTCATTTGGTGGCTATTCTGAACGTACCGCTTTAGGTAATGGTTTTTACCGAAACTTTAATGAAGCTGGCAAAAACGTAACTCAAGTATACGCAGATGGTTTTTTACCGCAGATTTTTAACGAAGCACAAGATATTTCACTTGCACTTGGACTTAAAGGCGAAATTAATACCGACTGGGGATACGATGTATCGGCGGTGTATGGTGAAAACCAATACGACTTTACTTCACGTAACAGCATTAATGCCTCGTATGCGGCAGAGTATGTTGCTAATAACCCAAATGCGAGTGACGCTGATATAGCGGCTAATGCGGGCCCAAGTGGTGGGTATTCAGGTGGTTTCCGTTTTGATCAAACTACAGTTAATGCCGACATTAATGGCATTATAGATATTGGTCGTAGTGAGCCTCTTTATTTGTCGTTTGGCGCAGAGTACCGTAAAGAAAATTACGAAATAGTCCCAGGGGAAGAAGCTTCTTATGCGTGTGGTTTAGCTAATATGGATACCTCGTATCCGTCAGTTAACGATCCTAATCAATTTGCAGAGTGTGGTTTTCAAGCTTATAACGGTTTGCGCCCTGAAGCGTCAAACTCACAAAGCCGCGACAGCTATGCATTTTATGTAGATGCAGAAACCATGATCACCGATGCATGGAACGTAAGTGGCGCACTTCGCTACGAAGATTTCTCGGATGCAGGCGATGATTTAATTGGTAAATTAGCAACGCGTTATGAATTTAATGATGACTTTGCTGTGCGCGCTGCAGCATCAACAGGCTTTAGAGCACCGTCGTTACAACAAAGTGGCTATACAGCATTTACCACTAACTTAGGCTCAGACGGCACGTTAAGCCAATCGTTTACAGCAACCACAGGTTCGGCATTTCCTTCTGCTTTAGGAGTTAATAGTTTAGAGCTAGAAACATCTAAAAACTTAAGCGCAGGCTTTGTTTATGATGTAACCAGCGAGCTTTCGTTAACGGTTGATTTTTACCACGTAGAAATTAAAGACCGTATAACGCTAGGTAGTTTATTATCAGCAGATGATGTGGCATTTAGTGCAGA
Organism: Pseudoalteromonas sp. SR45-4; assembly: GCF_014163535.1. Taxonomy (NCBI): domain Bacteria; kingdom Pseudomonadati; phylum Pseudomonadota; class Gammaproteobacteria; order Alteromonadales; family Pseudoalteromonadaceae; genus Pseudoalteromonas; species Pseudoalteromonas sp. SR45-4. Next base: position 957 of record NZ_JACJDO010000022.1, on the reverse strand, counting down.
GGCAGTTGCTGCATTACAAGCAACCGGTGCAGTGCAAGCAAACTATTTCTCAAATTCTTTAGATTCAACTACGCAAGGTGTTGATATTATTGCATCTTACCGTACTGAACTGGACGGTGGTAACTTAGGTATTACTTTTGCGGGTAACCTAAACGAAACTAAAATTGATAATGTAAATGCAGCACCTGGTATTCCAAAAAATGTCGCGCTTGATGATATACAAAGCAGCTTTTTAACGGACGGCCAACCAGGTGAGCGTGGTACGTTAACCTTTGATTATGAGCGCGATGCTTATAGTTCAATGATACGCTTTAACTACTTTGGCGAAACCGATGTTAAATACTTTGCTAACGACCATATTTCGTTACCTGGGTTTTTATCACCTACGGGTTCGTTTAAGCCTACCAGCACGGTTGAGTCAGCAGTATTGGTTGATTTAAACGTGACTTACCAAATTAACGATACGTTTGCTGTATCGGTTGGTGCTGATAACGTATTTGACGAAACGCCAGATGAATTAGGTGATGATGAAGTACTTAACTTTATCTCTAATGGCGGATTTAAATACCCATTACGTGCCGTACCTTATGGTTTTGATGGCCGTACCTACTATGCAAAATTAAGCTTTAGCTTTTAATATTTAGCTAAACAGTAACAAGCGCAGTTATTTACTGCGCTTTTTTTTGCCTTAATTTTATACTAATGAGGGCAGTGAAATAGGGGGAAAGGGGGGGGGACATATTTTTTAAATAGCGCTTTAAATCACTTGCAAGCTTGTAAATTAAGCATACAATCGCCATATATAAGTAACCTGAACTTTGGATAATAAATATATCTCAAGCAGCTACTTTCAGCGCTAACTGCGTTGAATTTACTTGCAATAGGCCAGCTATTGACGCGTAAATTCGCCTTGTTTTCACTGAAAATCTCTGGCTAGAGAAAATAAATTTAAATATA
>NZ_JACJDO010000021.1:0-66571 GCF_014163535.1 Pseudoalteromonas sp. SR45-4 | reverse complement strand
TGCTTCCGCTTTTGGCCTATTGCCATCTGCTTCCGCTTTTGGCCTATTGCCATCTGCTTCCGCTTTTGGCCTATTGCCATCTGCTTCCGCCTTTGGCCAAATCATTGATACTTTATACATAGGTTTAGGGATCATTGGCGAATAAACGCTTTCACACATTGCATCTTCACCATATGTTGTCCTTGCTAAACCACGTCTATGCATTGATGCTAACGCCCTAGTAACAACTAGAGCGCTACTGCGTATCGAGTTGTTATCTGTCGAAATATTGCCGGTGAATGGGTACATATTTCCTTCGCATCCAGCACAGAACCAGTTTTGATCTTCAATATCGCCACCATTAGCAATTTTTGCACAATCAACCATACAAATTGCCTGTGCTACAGGGTTTGCAAATGCAACAGCATCAGCATTAAAAATCATGGCTAACAAATCGCTATACCAAGTTATATCAACCATGCTCATATATGCTAAGTCTAAGTCCACTACACCGGGCTCTTTATCACACTCAGGAATAATAAACATAGAAAGCATTTTGAATACAGGATTTGCGAATAAGTTATAATGGAAAGTTGCCATAGTTGATGAGCTGGAGCGCATACCGCCGCCGGCAGTTCCTAAGTGGGTTAAATCACTTTGAAGCATGCTCCCCCCAAGAACGGGACTGCACCAAGGAGTTGTAGTTACTTCTAATAGATACTCAGGTGAAGTGTAGCCGACACTAAAGCCGACTTCTGGGACACCGAGCTCATCTTGGCATAAGCAACCAGCATCTTCGTTAGCACCTTCCGGTGGGTTGCTCGCTATACCCATCAGGTTGAATGGCAAGGTACATGACCAGCAAAACTGGTTTATTAAATTGTTAAAATACTTTGCGTCAGGGCATGCAGCATCACTAACTGGCGCAGCCGTAGCTTGAGTGGCCGTAATTAAGCTAAGTGAAACAACAGCCAAAACACTAAACGCTATTGTTCTAGTGAGTGAAGATATTTTTTTTATGAAGTTTTTCATTGTTACCCGCCTACGAATTGAATTACCCAGCTTACAAAAATCTCAGCATACTGTTTTATAGTTCGGCCAATGTATGGGTTTTCTAAAGCTAGCCAAACGCCTGCAACAAAGGCTATTAAATGTGTTATTACTTTTGTCATGTATTTATCCTTTATTGTTTAAAGCTTGTTGCTCTGGTGAGTTGCTTGTATTGATGAACTCAGCTTCCCTTTGTTTTATTCGTGCTTCGTCTTGAGATTTTAGGCCATGCTCCCGTACAACTATTTGCCCATTACCAAGATAAACCTCTGCTGGTATATGCCTCAATTTAAACCTCTCGATTATCCGTTTCTGAAGTACATAAACTTGCTGCCCATACTCTTTATTTAGCTCGCCTAGATAATCAAAGCCTTTTTCTTTATCTACTCTTGATGTGATTAAACCTATTTGGCCCTTCGCTGATTTCATTCTTTCCTTTACAAGTGCTTTTTGTGCCTCACTTTGCCCATCAAATATAAATATCGTCATTGACTGACCGGGAAAATGATCTACAGGGTTAACTATTTGACCTTTAACTGCTAGCAATGAGCCGTCTTTTGCTGTCACGTCCTTGTTAAATTTTACTCTTGGGTCTAGCTTATAAATTGAATCTTTTATTGCTGTAGGTATGTGAAAGTCTGGTAGTTTATTAATATAACGAGACATGGCCTTGCGGCGCTTTTCATCCCAGTCTACGGCTGCGGCTCTTGATTGAATTTCCTCAATCACGTCACGCTCTTCTATTTCATAGGTGCTCGATACTGAGCCTAAATCTGTAATCCCCTTGCTTTCGCGGGACTTAGATATAAACCAGTTTAAAGAAGCCACACCATTAACCTTTACGAATTTGTTGCCCTTTCTGTAAACCATAGATGGCGCGGCATTTATATCGAATACCTGTAATAATCGTGGATCAATAGCTACTTTCGGTAACGGAGAAATATGCTTGCCTAATTGATATGCGTACTGGGCAGTTTCATTTACCATTCTATGGCCCTGCTTCATACCTTTTAAAATAACTCGGGCATCTGCATCGGATGCGGCTTGTAGTATTTCCTTAATTTCACTTTCAGGCTGTGAAAATGATATGAAATAATACAATTCTTCACCATGAAATAGAGGGCTATCTTCACGTAGCATATTATCTATTGTTTTTATTTGGCTACCATCTGTTACTCCATACGCTTTTTTAATTGCGCCTTTAACGTAGTCTTCAGAGGTGTTTGTTATATTGTTTGCCGTAGGTATCCATTTTTGAATACCGCTTTCGGTTTTTTGAACTGCGGCATCAGGATCATACATGCGCAACCAATCAGGTGTTTCCATTTCAATGGATTTTTTCATAATCGCCCTACTTCTTTCTAGCATCGCTCTATCCTGCTCATTTAGGGTAGGTGAGTTCGTGTTTGCTATAGCAGGCACAATTAAAGCTGCATTCAGTAATGAGCAAAGTAACGTTTTTTTAAAAAATGACATAAGATTTCCCAACTACTTGTTTGTTGACATCAACTAGCCCCCAAAAACGCGAGTCATATGAGCCAGGCAATGAACCTAAAGCAAATAACTTACCTTGAGGTATTGTTTCCTTTCTGGATAGATCATCCAGCGATATATTTAAATGGTTAGCTGTAACACTTACATCTGAATGGTAAATACGATTGCCATTAGCTACATTGCTTCTGCCAACTGAAACCACATCACCACCAACACCAGCTGATATTTTCGTAAACAGTGTTCCATCAGCAAATAACTTAGTGCCCTGTGCTCTAAAGGTAACCAAGTCACCTTTATTTATAGTGTGATCAGCTTTATCCATGATAAATAAACGGCCGGGTATGCACTGGTACTCACTTATCGGTGGTAAAAGAGTGTATCGGTTACTAAAACTAGTTATTGAAACCGTACAAACTGTTATTACAACTAAAGGTTTTACCAGCCGCTCTTTTAGTTTGCTTGTAAGCTTTCCTGAAAGCTGTGCCTCTGATTGGTGTTTCACCACAATCCTTAACTAATTATTAATGCATTAATTTTGGCAGCTTCGACAGCCTTCGGCTTTGAATAACTACCGCGATTTAGGGTGAGATAATATAAAAGCGTACAAAATTCGTTTGATTTGTGATTTTTTTTAAAAAAAACACTTGCAGAACATTCGGAGTATGTAATAGTTAACGCATCAGATTGATGGGCTCGTTATGCCCTGTGAAATAATTTAATGTTGATGGCTAATTAGCGGTCATGAAGTTTTTGTAATGCCTCCACAGTGTTACATGGGCGTAAGCCTACGGGGAGTGGTTTCCCCAATAATGTTAGTCGTATCCTCCGATATGATTAGTAAGAGGGGTGGTTCCCTCTGGGGAGTGGTTTCCCCCTGAAAAGCCGAGGTTTACGCCTCGGCTTTTTTTGTTTCTCTAACTTGCCCCCTTTACTTCTCTTAATGAAAAGCATCGCCTAAACTCAGATAGTTCCTCAGATAAAATTTGGCAAATTTCTTTTATGCTACTTCCTGATTCAATAGTTGAAACTGTTGTACCTTCGTTAACATAGCCTTCTATATCAGTTGTCGTGTAGAGTTTTCCACCAACTCTAACAATATGAGTACCCAAGAATGCTTGTAATGGCGTTTGGTAATACGGGGATTTTTCAATAAGCTGTACTTTCGCTAGCCCTTTTGTAAGCTGTTTATTGTCAGCGCTACAAGCTGTTAAAAACAAAAAAAATATTAAAATGATCTTTTTCAAATACATGCCCTCCTGCTAATACTAGAAAAAAGCGGCCATATTACTAGCCGCTTTGCATTTTACTCTGGGGTAATTGTTATTGTGGCGTCTGCAGTATCACCACTGTCATCATAACCAGTAACCCTAACTGTGACCGGTATGCCTGATTTTGCAGGAAATGACATGTTATTTGCATGAACATGTTTTATTTCCCCATCAACATACCAGTTGTGAGTTGCTATTTTCCCATCCGCATCCATGCAACCTGATTGCACTTTTATAGTTTGTGCATATTGTCGGTAACTTATGCTACATGTCGGTTTTATGTTTGGAACAACATCGATGCTCAGAAGCTGCTCTTCGACTAAACCGAATTTAGATGTAACTTTTAGCTTAACAATGTGGCTGCCTTCGCTTAGGTTGTCGATATTAGCTCGGTAACCAGTCTGCTCAGCCAGTAACTCTCCATCTAAGTACCATTCATATTTATCTATCTGGTCGCTTGGGTGGCCTAGAATTACACGACTACGGATAGATGCATCTAATGGGTAGCGCATGTAAGCCGTACTATATGTGCCATTTAACTCTATTGTAGTTTTTGGTGGTGGTACAACTTCAATGAGTTCAACCATAGTTTGCTGGTTGCCTCTATCATCGCTAATTACCACGCGCATTTGATGAATGCCCGGCTCTCTTGCTGTGAAATACAAGCGGTCACCTGATTCTCGGTCTTTTTCCATGCCTTCAAACATTTGGAAGTCATAGGTAAACTCAACCGGTGCAGGTAAGTGATCTAACTTACGAACTACTGCGTGTGCAGTTATAGGTGCATATTTAGTTCGGTAATTCACATCAAACCTAAAGTCAGGGAATTCATATTGCCAAGTTCGTATTGCAAGATCTTTAACAGCATATGTATCATCTTTCAGCTGCTTAACCCATGTACGAAATTGAATGTGCGTATTTCCTTTGTCGGCATCAAACACAGTTGGCGTGTAAGTGATGCTATCACCGCTAACTACTGTTCCATCTGGTAACACCCACTCTTTAACTACTTCAGATTCAAGCTGTGTAGTAGCTAGCCGTACTATTGGCTCTAGTGTAAATGACTCACCTACTTCAACAATACGCGGGGCTTGAATGCTTATGCGTAGAGGCTGTGGCTTTTTAACTGCTATTCGGTGTCGAACAATGTCAAATCTGTCTTTGCCTGCAAGCTCGTTATCATGGTAAGCCATTCGTACCCATATTTGCATTCGCTCACCCGTACCTATCACCTCAAGTGAGTTTCCGCCTTCTTCCCATGTTTCACCGTCGTAAGACCACTCTATTGTGCCACTATCAACAAGTGCAAAATCGTCATGATCTATAAGCTTAATAACTGAAGTCTCGCCTTCATAAAGTGCCGAAGGTCCTTGAGTTCGAAGGTCAGGTACTTCATAGCCTAAAAATTCTAACTGCTCTGTAATTATTTCGGCGCCAGAATATTTATTTTTTACTCTTGCGCGGACATAGTAATGACCAGCAACATCTATGACTTGTCGAAGTCTAGTTTTATTTGCAAACTCAGGAATTGCCTTCCAATTGTCTGTGCCATTTGCAGATACTTCCCAAACTATATCGCCCATTGAACGTCGATCAGCACTGGTTTCAGGTTCATATGCAACCGATGCAGAAAATGGAATTTTACTGGCTAAACGATATGACTTAATATCTCCATCAAGCTTCCCGCCTTTTAATACGCGATAGAATGCATTATTAGACAATATTCTACGTTCGTACCCATCAACAGGCGAAACTAGGTCAGCAACCGCTACAAATCGGTATGAACCGTAACCAACGTTACTTACATCCAACTCGAATTGCGTCTTACCAGGCACAAATTTTTTCTTTTCTGTGATTGGTGTGTAAATAGTTTCACGCGATTCTCTGTCTCGGTGCGTTACAGCCAGATAAACAACCCACTCACCCATTTCTTCTTTATTGTAAACAAAGTCTTTTTCGGAGCTATCGTAAATACCTATTTTCATATTTACTACAGGTGCTAGTGTATCCAACGTGCTTAGCTCTTCTGTCATAATGCGACTTCTAATACGACGCGAAGGGATGTAAAAGGTTTCAAGCTCTGTGGTGCTGTTAATCTCAGATGCTAATGCGTATTTGGCCGTTACAGTGAACTTTTTGGTATCCCACAGTTTACCTGCATTAACTTGTAACGTTTTATAAGCTGAAGTTTGTGAGAAATAGCCTTTACGCTGGCTTGCTACTAGTATGGACTCCTCTGCACCATCATCAACTGAAAGCTCAAGATCGGCATTAATACCTTTAGCTATTGCAGTGGCAAAACGGCTACCAGTTAAATCAACTGGGAATATATTTTCTCGTATCGTATTTTTTTGCGTTACCGTTAAAGATGGGTCAGGCGCTAAAGAAACCTTCAACGTTTCTACTTCCTCTGCCGCCAAAGCTTTATTGCCATAAGAATCGACCATCCATACACGGTAGCTTACAGTGTTTGGTGTTTCATCGGAGCTGCTTACAAAACTACCTATAAGACTGTGCTGGCCACGAACATAGTAACCATTTGTACCATTTGGTAAACTTGTCCACTCTAGGTAGCATCGATGTGACTCACCATAGTTGAAGCTTCTATCGTTAAGTTCTGCTTCGTTGCCATATAAAGCACAGCTAATACCTTGTGTTTGCATAACATCCAAATCAATACGTTGGACTTTTTTATAGTATTCAAGCTCTGAGTCTTTTAACTTATAGTCCATTGGCATATACCTAACGGTCATGGCCTTTGTAAAAATATTGCCTGCATTGTCTTTTACTTTTACTTCAAATGGGTACTCACGCTGTGGGGTTAAAGCCAGTTCAGCACCTTTTAGCTTTTTTAGGTAAGGGCTTTCACCTTCCATAGTTAAGTCTGTGCCATTAACCTTAACAGATAGAATTTCAGCTCCACCATCAAAAGTATCTAAAGCTACTACAGCCATATTCTCAAAGAAATATACAACGCCTTCATCTAAGAACCGCTTGCCTGAATAAAATAGCTGAACATCGGGTGGCTGCCTATCTAGCGTTATAGGATCAAAAGTTTGAGACATTTTATTATCATAAGCATCGTTTAAAGATACTTTAGGTATAAATTTACCATCGGCTACTTGAGCTAGGTTAAATGTGAAAATGTATTTTCCATTCGAAACTTCCGGTGCCCCAAGTGCATGCAGTAGGAATGTTTCTTGAGGCTGGCTTACCATTTCATTAGTTTCTATAACATCAACACCGTTTACATTAAATACTGGTATTTCAGGTTTGAAACTCGGATCTGGAGAAAGCTCTATTTTCGCAGAAGGAACCCACCAACTGCCAGCCTTGCCAAAGTGTGGTGTATCAACGATTAATTTTGCTTGCTCATTTTCAACAATGAATGAAACGCCTTCTATTTCATAAGCCTTTGAGTCGCTGTTTTCTTGTGATAACGCTTGCATGCGCAGCGCTGTTGGCGTTGGCGTTCTAAAATCCCATGCTAAGTTATACTTTTCAGGCAGCACTCTGCCATTCTTTTTAAAGTACCCATTAGCTGAATCTATTGTTAGTAGGTGTTCATTTTGACCAGTAATTTCACCGTTTGTAACAACGCTACGACTATTCGTATCTATATCACAACTAGATTCGTTAGGCTCAACTACACATGAACCTAATCCAGATATACTAGCGATTTGCTTATATGGCCGCGTATCTGCAGTTATGGTAATGCTTTGAACACCAGAAGATTTATTGTAACTAGTTACATCTAGGCCCTCGTATGTGCCATGACTGAGGTTTGTAGTTACATCTAAGAAATCCGGCAAAGCTGGCTGTATTGCATTAACAATATGCGAACCTTCACTGATTTTTATCTTTTCTAAATTTTTACCTGAAAAGTATGAGATTTCATATTTAAATTCATTCTCCCCTACATATTCCAAGTAACCATCAGCTGATAAGCCAGCTGCGTTCATACCTTGTGGTAATTTGGTCCATTCATATAAACAGACTAAATCTTCACCATGGTCAGCCATAGCTACGTTAGGATCACCCGTTATGCGACAACCAGAGTTTGCCGCTTCTTTTGCTAATAATTGAAATGGATTAACAAAAGCTTGCTGCTCAGTAGCAGCCGGGAATGATACTTTTGGCGAGACGGTTTCTAGCGATCCTGTTACAAGAATCGATTTCGCGCCCGCATGACTGGCGCACAAGGCAAGCGGAATGCTTATCGCAAGTTTTTTTAGTTTTGTGGCTCTCATGTTATCACCCAGTTATTTAGAGCTTGAATAATTCCCGTATAATTTACCCTAAATTTCTTAAGTTCATGGCCAATTACTACCTCTTTGTAAGGGTATTAAATCATCACCCTATTTATACTTTTATAAAGCCAATGAGTTTTTGCTGGTGGTTATGTTAAGCGTGAGCACGAATGAGTTAGTATAAATGTGATCTGCATTAGCTCAGTTTGAATGCAAATTAAGCGATAATTTGAAGTGATATATAATTTCAAACTTTTTCATGGGGTTAAACAACAGCCGTACAGCCCAAATTTAAAGGGCTGCACGGCAATTAGTAGGGTTTCATGCTTTATGTGCCAAATAAATTTCTATTGGTAATCTGCTAGTTAGTCAAATTTGGATCTCAACTGAGGAATATCAAGCATGTAATAAACTTGACCTTCTTTTGTCTCAGCTGGGTAAACTGGTGAAGATATTAAACCTTCTTCACCTAAATTTATTTGTAGCTTTTTAGTTTGCCCCGGCATAATTAGTTGACCTTCGAAATACACAGGGAAAACAGCATCACTACGCAGCGTAAAGAATACATCTTGCAACCCTGTGGCTATAGCGCCCGAGTCTGTCCTCAATACATTACTTTGCACCACACCAATATATTGATCATTCCTTAATTTTAAAGGCGCATTAAGCGGCAAGGTGGCTTTTTTACCTATTTCTATAAGGTTTGCTGGGTAGTAGGCAAACTTAGCTTTATGAGTAGCTTCATTGCCGTGGGAGTCACGCACCGTTACTTTTAGCTCGTAACCACCCTCTAAATTGGGCTCGGGGTATATTCGTGGGTATTCTGGCCGATACTCATCGACACCCACTTTAGTCCAAGCCAAAAAAACATCATCATTTGTTGGGCCGCCTAACAATTGTATCTGCGTTATTTGTGATGGGTTTTTGTCGCTTAAATTTATACGCAAATTTTCCAAACCCCTCAATGTGTCACCAAGAGGGCTACCATCAACTTTAAAACGAACTTGCGGCGGTGTTGCATCACGCTCAAAACTTTGAGTGACAACCTCAGTTCGCTCATTGCTATAAGTATCAACAAGGTGAATTGATAACTTATAGTTACCTTCGGGCAAACTGCTTAAGCTGTGTTTTCGCCACCATTTTTGATAGTTTGGTTCATTACTTTCAACTAAAGGTAACTTGATCACCTGCCCTGTTGCATTATTTGTTGCTAAAGCATCCATGACTCTTGGTAGCCAATTTCCTCGCCGCCAATCATTAACCGCATCAGCATCGAATACTGTGAATGCAAGAAATTCATTTTCTTGCTGAATATCAATTGCAACTGGTGCCTGAAAATCCCAGTATGAGTAAAGATATGTGTAGTGCCCATTGAAGCGGCCATCAGTTGAAGCAATATACAAAGTATATGGTGCATAGCCACTCCCTGTATTTCTTGAGTACGAAATGTTCATAACGCACTCGGAGGCTCTAGGCGCGATTATGCACTGGCCGCCCAAACCATTAAGCGTAGCTTTTTGCTCATAATTTCGTGGCTGTACCTTAATTTTCACATTTTCAACGGTATAGGGTTTGTTTCTTTTAATGTTATCACTGTTGATCCACTCACTCTCACCTTTAACACGATAAAGAAAACCTGCTAGTTGCGGGGATTCATCAACACCTGATGCTAGAGTTACGGGGGCTAATGTTTGGTGAACAGCTCCACAATTACCTGTGTCACTATAAAGATTGTAGTATGTTCTTGTCACTGGTACATACGCTGTAAAGTCAATATATACATTACTTGCATCCGTATGTGAGGGCTTCCAGTTATGACCAAAACGCCCAGTACCATTGGTTGCTACGTGCTCTGACTTATCTACTTGAACTCTGAATTTATACGGGTTTTCATGCACCTTCATGCCTGGCGTGAACTCATCCCACTTTGTAGCAATTGGGTTCCAAACATGGCTAACAGATCTGGCACCGCAAACGCCATTCCAGCCTGATACTCGTGATTTTCTAGCCTCATTACCGGCTTTATCTAAAACACGAAAGCCAATGGTATAATCCGATCTGTTTTGATAAAACAATTTCCGTGAAACACCATCGCTTGGCTTTAACCAGCTTGCTTGGCCTGACACTGGATCTAACGAAACAGGTGCCTCCCTTTCCTCGTTAGAGCCAAGTAATTGAGCTGTAAAAAAAGCTTTGTCTAATCCGCTCGCGCTGTCACTTATGCCATTTAACCTAAATTCCCTAGCGCTTAAGTAGTCAAACTTTTCTATTGAACCATTACCATTTGAGTGATTTAGAAATGTCATATTGCCAGTTATAACAGGTGGTGTTGTGTCAACAATGAAGCTTAACGTCTCTGTTTCAACAATGTTACCTGATAAATCGAGCAAATTTATTTTGGCCGTGTAGCTTGTTTGCAAAGGCTTAAATTTTAAAGTGACTTGCTTACCATAAAATTCTTTACCGGCTGCATTTATACGGTCATTTATAGTGATTACATCTGTTATTATTTTTTCAACTGAATTATTACCGGCATCGATTAATTGGACGCTAAACTTTCTATCTAAACCTCCAGCCAGCACAAACTTAATTGGTGACGTTGGGTTTATATAATCACCGTTACTCGGCTTTATTTTTTTGGTTTTATTAAGTGTATCTGTAAATTCTATTTCAATTAGTTCAGCATGGCTAACTGAGCTTATACATGAAAGCAAAACAACCGTTAAAAACTTAATTCTCATTAAAATTATTCTCTAATTAACTAATGCTTGAAATATACATAATACACGACGGTTTAGTGTTGATTTTATAAGCCGATCTAGCACCACTTATTAAAATGTCGGAAGACAATGTTTGAAACTTTTTTGCCTTCCCAGTTCGTTCCTTTTGTGTCAATAGAAGGTATGCATGACAATCATGATCAATACTTAGATTCAATCAACGTGCCTATCCAAAGAAAAATTGTGACAACAAAGATTGAAACTCACTTTTGGACAAAAACGCTTCAGAGTCGAATGACAGCTCTGTGCCATGAGCGGACATTGAAGATTTTTAATGTATAAAGTCAAGATTTGACCCCATTCACTTCCAGTTGCTGACAGAGGAGTCGAATATGCGCGTATTAACCCTAATCATGATAAGTCAGTTAACAGCAATGATTAAGTAAAGCACAGCTGAAATAGATTCAGCTATTTTTATTATGCTTCATAAATTGATAAAAGTGCCTCTTTAATAATGATTTAGAAACACCGACTTTACTACTACCCAATTTTATTCCTGCAAAATTTTTGTAGTAGGTATCTTTTACTTTATCAGAAACAACTATTTCTAAGGTCTGCGGTTCAATTGATATTAAAAACTTATCGAATAACCGATGGAGATCAACTCTGAGACATAAGCCATTCTGAATGACGTTAGATTGTGCCCCTTTGTAAGGCATAATGTGTGCAGCCTCAAGTAAGGCTTGTTCTTCACTGCTAGATATAGCACATTTCAAATAGAAATTATCCAGAATGAGTGCTCGAAATCCCTGCTGACCAACCCTAGTAACCTGACTTCTAGTAACTCTACTCCGGTTATCCTCAGATAAGGCTTCTAAATCCAAATTCTCTTTCTGAATCGGCTTGGCAAATCTACTTTTCTCTTCAGATTCATCTCCAGCCTCGTCATAATCGTACTCTAAGTCAAGAATTTGTGGGTGTTCAAGAAAAGCTTTCCAGTGCTTCTTTTGGTTATCAATTTTATTGGCATAGCGAATAATTGCTAAAGCTTCACAAGCGGCTGCAACTGAATTAAAAGAATAATCTCGTTCTTCCCATAATTTTATAATCTGTTTTAAAGGCAACTTAATGAGCTGCGAGCGGCTATATTTTTTTCTATCAAATGGATTATCAACTTTAAACTGTTTTTGACTTGCATAGTTGTCATACTGAAAGACAGCATCACTTTTTATTCTATTTTCAAATTCAGTAATATAATCATGATTTAAATAACTTTCCCATCCTCGATAGCTATCAACATTTCCATCATTTACATCTTTAAGAGCAAGCACCTCTGCCGCTGCTTCTTTTGTTCCACATAGCTCATACCTATGCAGCCAAACCTCTGAGATTTCATCAAGACTAAGTTCATTTACATCTTCTGGATCATAAACATATAGATGGCCTGGTAATTCATCACTTTGGCTAGTTAAGGCTGGCTCTTCTTGCTGAAGTTCATCAACCTCATAAGAATATGTTTGGGAGGTTATGAGCGAAGCATCACTATCTATTTCGAATGCAGTATTTAGGTATGAATCAGAGCTTTCCTTAGCTAGAAGATACAGCCCTACATTAAACTTAGGGCCGTAGTTTTTCATTTCAAGCTTTTTCTTAATTTCAAGCTTTTTCTTAGCTAACTTTCTTTTACTTTGTTTTTTACTTTTTTGGTAATTGCTTTTCGCGTTATCAAAGTCTAATGAGCTTATAAAATTACTTAAATCTTCTTTATTTGATTTATTTGCATACTTCTCTCTAAACTCCTTCTTCTCGGTTTCACTTAGTTTTACACCCTGTTTTGAAAAAAACTGGAAAGCGCCATCCACTCTAATTCCTTTTGAATAGAGCTTTAAAATTCCTTGCTTAACCTTTAAGGAAAGATTATCCATAATTTACCTTCATCAGATGAAAAAGCCAACGATAGTCAAATCTTGACTTCAGGTATCAAATTTTTTGACTAACTGGTTCTCACTATTTGCGAGGTTCGGCGCCAATTGCGGGCATTGGTAACGCCCGCCACAAACGCGAGCAACTTGTTGCGAGTAGAGCACCCAACGGGCGCATTTTGATGGAGATTGTTAGGTACTTTATTTATCATATTCTTTAATACCTTTTATCCAAGACTTAGGCATGAACGCAATGGTGAGGAACAATAAAACGCCGCCTATTTTTCCAAAAACTTCAATAGCTAACAACATCGCAAAAATTAACCCAGCAATCACTGCACAATATGCAATCAGAACCCTCACTGCTGTATGTTCAAAAATTCCTCTCCAAAAACCATGTTTAGCTATCGATGTAGAAAGAGAAAGAAAAAATAATACAAGCAAAGTTAAGCCTATCAATCCCCCTGTAAAATCACAGACAGCGCTCTGACAAATGCCGCCGCGTGTTTGTGCATTTACAGTTATTGGTATGAGCGCCCAAAAAATTAGAGGTAAACAACGGTTTGATTTCATAGCACCACCTAATAATTAAATAGCGCGCTCATCGTGCATATTTCCGGGGAGTTAACGCTCATTTATCTACTTTATATAGTTTTAACAAATTACCTAAGGTATTACTACCACTTAGCTTTCTAAAACTTTAAAGAAAAGTAAAATAGAACAATATGCGCGCGTCGCTCATTTTTATGAATATGCGCAAAGAGCAGTTTAACCAATAAATTAGCGACGATATTAAGCAAATATCAATGTCCGGTTATCGCTCAAAGCCGACCTATAAAGTAATTACTTTAACACGTTTGGGGCAAAAGCTTGTTAGAACAAAAGGCAGACTGAGACAAATAGCATCGAAAAAAAAGTTTCGAACTTTATTGTCATGGTTTTAGTATTTATTGTCGAGTTTCATACTTTGTCCTCCAACATAAAAAGCCTAATAAACGCAATGTTTTATTAGGCTTTGGTAGTTCGTTTAATTAATTTAGTTCTTTAATTTATGGGTAATAGCCATTAGTCAAACTTGGATCTCAACTGAGGAATATCAAGCATGTAATAAACTTGGCCCTCTTTAGTCTCAGCTGGATAAACTGGCGAAGATATAAGACCTTCTTCACCTAAATTTATTTGTAGCTTTTTAGTTTGCCCCGGCATAATTAGTTGCCCTTCAAAATAAACAGGAAAAACAGCATCACTACGGAGTGTAAAGAAAACATCCTGTAGGCCGGTGGCTATAGCGCCCGAGTCTGTCCTCAATACATTACTTTGCACCACACCAATATATTGATCATTCCTTAATTTTAAAGGCACATTAAGCGGTAAGGTGGCTTTTTTGCCTATTTCTATAAGGTTTGCTGGATAGTAGGCAAACTTAGCTTTATGCGTAGCTTCATTGCCGTGGGAGTCACGCACCGTGACTTTTAGCTCGTAACCACCTTCTAAATTGGGCTCGGGGTATATTCGTGGGTATTCTGGCCGATACTCATCGACACCCACTTTAGTCCAAGCCAAAAAAACATCATCATTTGTTGGGCCGCCTAACAATTGTATTTGCGTTATTTGTGATGGGTTTTGGTCGCTTAGATTTATACGCAAATTTTCCAAACCCCTCAATGTGTCACCAAGAGGGTTACCATCTACTTTAAAAGCGACTTGCGGCGGTGTTGCATCACGCTCGAAACTTTGAGCAACCACCTCAGTTCGCTCATTGTTGTAGGTGTCAATAAGGTGAATTGATAACTTATAGTTACCTTCGGGCAAACTGGTTAAGCTGTGTTTTCGCCACCATCTTTGATAGTTTGGCTCATTATTTTCAACTAAAGGTAACTTGATCACCTGCCCTGTTGCATTATTCGTTGCTAAAGCATCCATGACTCTTGGCAGCCAATTAGGTCTGCGCCAGTCATTAACTGCATCAGCATCAAATACTGTGAACGCAAGAAATTCATTTTCTTGCTGAATATCAATTGCAACTGGTGCCTGAAAATCCCAATACGTGAGCAAGTGGCCGAAGTGACCATTAAATCTACCATCTGCCGATTTAAGCTCTAAACTATATGGTGCATAGCCATACCCAGTGTTTCTAGTATAAGAAACATCCATGGTACACTGACTAGTATTTTTAGGAATAATACAGGAGCCGACGCTTACTACAGTAGCAGTTTGTTCATAACCGCGCGCCTCTGCTTTCATCGTGATTTGTTCTATTGTATAGGGTGAGTTTCTACTTATTGTATTACTGTTAATCCAGTTAGGTTCCCCTTTAACTTTATACGACATGCCTGTATATCTTGGTGATGCATCAACACCATCGGCAAGCGTTACTGGCGCTTCTCGCTGATAAGTTGATCCACAATAACCAGTATCGGTAAATTGTGTGTAATAAGAAGCAGAAGCAGGTACATAACCAGTTAAATCTCGATAAGCGTAATTAGCATCCGTGTGTGATGGTGTCCAGTTATAACCAAAGCGCCCTGTACCATTGGTTTCTACGTGCTCTGATTTATCTACTTGCATTCGGAATTTATAGGGATTTTCATACACCTTCATACCTGGCGTGAACTCATCCCACTTTGAAGCAATCGGGTTCCAAACATGGCTTACTGTTCTCTTTCCACACATACCGTTGTAACCAGATACTCTAGTGCTCCTAGCTTCATTACCGGCTTTATCTAAAACACGAAATCCGACTTTATAATCAGATCTTTTTTGATAAAATAATCTCCCTGCAACGCCATCACTAGGCTTAAGCCAGCTTGCTTGCCCAGCTGTTGGATCTAACGAAACAGGTGCCTCCCTTTCCTCGTTAGAGCCAAGTAATTGAGCTGTAAAAAAGGCTTTATCTAATCCACTTCTATTATCGCTAATACCATTCAGCCTAAACTCTCGTGAATTTAAGTAATCAAACTTTGAAATATCTCCAAAACCCCAAGAATGCCTAATAAATGTCATATTGCCAGTTATAACAGGTGGGGTTGTGTCAACAATGAAGCTAAGCGTCTCTGTTTCAACAATATCCCCTGATAAATCGAGTAAATTTATTTTGGCCGTGTAGCTTGTTTGCAAAGGCTTAAATTTTAAAGTGACTTGCTTACCATAAAATTCTTTACCGGCTGCATTTATACGGTCATTTATAGTGATTACATCTGTTGTTATTTTTTCAACTGAATTATTACTGGCATCGATTAATTGAACGCTAAACTTTCTATCTAAACCACCAGCCAGCACAAACTTAATTGGTGAAGTTGGGTTTATATAATCACCGTTACTCGGCTTTATTTTTTTGGTTTTATTAAGTGTATCTGTAAATTCTATTTCCATTAATTCAGCATGACAAACTGAGCTTATGCATGAAAACAAAACCACCGATAAAAATTTCATCTTCATCGTGAATTACTCCAAATAGTTAATACTTGAAATATACAGAAAAAGCGGTGGTTTAGTGTTGATTTTACAAGCCGATCTAGCACTAGTTATTAAAAAGCCCCAACTAACAAATTAGCAGGGGCCTAGCATACTGTTTTATCTTTTAAGCTATTCGACAGGGATGTTAATGATCATTCTTTCTTTGGTTTGTGGGTGACGCCTGTGCCTAAAAGTATGTTGTGTTTTATTAGACGATAAATATTGCCATCTTTCGCCCGTCAAACTATCTAAGCACGCTTTATCACCTCTATTTATACTTAGCTCGCTTAATTTATTCCAAGCTAATTCTAATTCTGGTGAACCTCGCTCAAAAATAATAAACATTTACTTTAATGCCTCGCCTTATATCTATTTTGAACTTCAATTATGGATTGGCAATCAGAGCAGTTTTCTGCCGTTGGCACTGTTACTAATCTTTTAAACTGAATTTCAATTCCGCATGTTTCACAATACCCATATTCGCTAGGTTCTTTTTGAAGCCTAAATTTAACTCGTTGCAACGCCTTCAGCTGCGCACCGTTTCTATAGCGTGAAATATATTGTTGCTTACGCTCTTCTTCTAGTGCCGCTCGATCTAAAATATCTGCAAGCGCATTGCTTTCAACATTCTTATTTATTGGTTCATTCAGAGCATTCTCAAGCATAGAAATTTCATCATTAACTTGCTTTATTATATGCCCTAATTGGTCAGGTTTTAAAAACTCATGCATTCCTTATATCCTATACTAAACATCAAAAAGGTATTTAAATTGTAAGCTTTGCTTTAAATTAACGATCATAGGCGGGTAAATATTACCATTCTGGTTTCGACTCGCATTTGCAGCTTCTATTAAGTCTGACTTTGCCCACTGCTCTATCACTAAGTATTCAACCCCGACACTGCCCAAGTTAATCTCCCAAGTTGGATCATAGTAAGCGCCATTAAAGTAAATTAATGCGTGCTCTACAGGCAACACTTTTACGCCAAGCGCTAAAACATACTGAGCATTTAAAAGTAAATCTGAGTTGACTATAGCCCAGCTATTATCAAAGCATTTCGCGGGTTTACAAAAGCCTGATTTTTTTATCAACTTAAACAAATCAGTTGGTAATGGAGAAGCATTTACAACCTTTAATCTTGCACTATTTAATCCAATTACAGCGGCCGAATCTACTAGACTGTATTGCATTAAAACTCCTATTCATAAAACTTAGGCAACATACTAACGCTAGATAATAAAAGCGCAAGACCATGCGGATAGATTATTTTAAATTTGTCCTTCAGGTTCGCAATATTCACTATATGGTTTGTCACGAGACATAGAAATAGCTGCGTTCATTATCATACGTTCTGCTAAAGTGGCTGCAATAAGCCGCTTATTTGTATTTACCTGCAAGTTATAAACTCTAGTCGTATGAAGTAAAAACTCATCAGAGTTATAACCTTTAGATTGAGCGCAATATTTTGTACCATCGATGCCTTTAGTGGCTTCAATTGCTCCTTTTAAGCCTTTTGCCAGCATCAATGCATCCAGCGATTTTGAATATCGTATTAACTCCCCTCTCAGTATTGGATGGCCGGCGTAGTTGTTTTCAATATAATCTTGAATATCATCACGCAACCCATCTTGATCAATATCGCGCCCCTTAATATCTGTATCATTGCTACTGTCATATTTACTCTTGGTCTTATTGACTTCATTTGCTTGTGCTTGATTGACAGCGAGAGGTGTTGCTATAGAAACTAATAAAGAAATACTCAAAACTAGAGCGCTATAATGTTTTATCATTTCAATTCCATTGTATTTAGATTTTATTGCGTAGAAAAGTTTAAACCATATGTATAAAAGCCCATTGATAATGGGCTTAGTTGGATTCTATTGAGAACTTAACTCTCTTACTAATTGGTTTAGCTGCGCACCTTTCATATACCCACCTATCCGAACATTACCCTCTTGTTCATATACGAGCCCAGGTGTACCTCTGATGCCAAACTTACGCATGAACTCGCTATTTTGTTCAATTTGCTCACGGGTAGCATTTGTAATAGGTTTAGTGTTTACCTGCTGGCGACTTTCTTTAAGTTTTCTATGATCAACCATGGCTTGAGCTGGGTTTTCTGATGTAAGTATATGCTCAATAACGTCGCCGCTACGTGCATTTAAAAATGCCACTGGCACAAATCGCACATCAAGGCCTGCTGCTATTGCTGGCTCTAAATCTGCTTCTAACTTAGAGCACCAACCACAATACGGTTCAACAAATACATATAACGCCCCCTTACTTCCTTTTTCAACGCGCTCTGGCTTGGTTGCTACAATAGTTGCATTCTTTTTGAAGTCAGAATAAAGGTCGTCATAGTTCGGGCTTGGTTTCTTAGCAGCTAGATACTTAGAGGTTAAATTGATACCGGTTTGATCTATCAAAGGTCCTGCAATTACATAATTGTCAGCTGTTGCCCAGTACAAGTGATATTCACCTTGGTTCTCCACCAGCCAGCCAGTCAAAGAGTCATGTTTAAAGGACTCAACAACCTCAACCATGCCATTATTTATAAGTGAGCTAAGTTGTGGCGGTGGGGTTATATCGGAAGCATTGGCTGTCACTGCCGTACCAAGAGTCATGGCTCCTGCAATTAACAATGCTGAAATGCTACTTTTATATTGTTTCATGATTACCTTTAAACCTCTTTTAATGTAATTTCGTAAGCGCCTTTCGATGTGATTTCGAAAGTAATTTTTTTGATCGGCTTTTTAAACCTTGATGAAAATAAATCTCTAAATTTATTCAGTCGTTCGCAATATTCAGTTGGAATTTGTATTAGGCGTATTGCACCACTCCTGTCTGTTTCAGTAAGTGTGGTGATCATCATTCCGCAGTGGTATTCAGCATTTAATGTTGCTTTAGCCCAGCCACTTTTAACCCGAAGGTTAATAAGCTCAAGCATAAGTTGCTCAAGCGTAGATATACCTGCATTGTTAAATTTCTTGGTAAATACTGACAATTTAATTCTACCCAACTGTTATGTATAACTTTTTGACTGTGCATTTATACTTAACTAACCAACGTCCTGCGTCGATTTTATAGGTGGATTTAGGGGTAGTTATTTGGCGGCGTTGCGCCATATCAATAAGTAACTGATTTAATTATATAAACTATAAATTATTAAATAAGCCAACGGATAAAAAGTTGGCTTATTTTTCAGTTATATACCTTGAAGTCGAATTTTCCCGAGGGTAATAATTTAAAAAACATTTTTTTCAGCGACTTTTCAGTGCTAGAAAGTTTTTTTATGAGGTCGCCTATTAGTTCACACCACTTAACATCTACAGCTATAGGTATTTGATTACCTACTCCATCTTTGTAACTTATTGTGGTTAGCATCATGCCACACAAGCTTTTTGCTCTTATATCAATAGAAACCCAAGATGTATTAACTTTGTGCTTTACAATCCAAGCAGTTAGTTTTAGAAGTGGTGCAATTACTTCCAGTTTATTGTGCTCTGTCACAGAAGCCTCTAGTGAATCGATTTGCCTTCACCGGGAGTTATATCTGCAGTGCGTAAAAATATAGCTAAGCATGCTATCAAAGCTACAGAGCCGTCTACTGGGGATTGATTGTCTTCATGACCAGCACCAAATAATGCATCTAAGAAAGCGCCTCGCAATACTGGATCTTCTGCAGCACCTTCGTCTTTATCTTCATAATCATTATTAATAGCTAGATTGTCAGAAAATACATTATCTATAACTAGGTAGTCTTCTTTAGTTAGGCCAGTATCAAGTACCTCTTGGGCTGCTAAATACAGTTCTAACATTGGATCTGAATTATTATCTGGTTCAACTAACTCATTATCACTTTCCATTAAAATAATAGCGCCGCCATCATTTGTGTGATCAATGAAATCAGAAATTAAATCCATCCCTACAATGGTGCAGATAGAATTGTTATTAAAAAATAACTGTAGTCTAGCGATTTGCTCTTTAACGGCAGCTAATTGAATTTCATTGTGTTTATGTTCTTGTGAGTTAGTAGTCAAAGCTTGCTCCAAATTAATTTGTATGTTTTTAGTGTAGTGCACATAGAAGCAGTCTAAATGTTGCTGACTAGCCTACAGTGCTCACTTGTGTGTCATTAGTTTGCGTAATAAATATCTATCCGCAAGTGTTTTTTGTTAGAATTATTAGATGGGTTATATAATAGGCTTTCACATTAAATGGTTAATGCAATTTTAGATACACTTTATATCTTGGTAAAATCGTCAAGTATATTGCTGGGCTTTATAACTGTTCTGTATCTATTGCAAAGATTAGTAAGTGGCCTTTTCCTAAAGTTATTTGGTAGGAGTTATACATATTTAAGTGCAACCATAGGTGTTCCTATTCATGAGTTAAGCCATTGGTTTTTATGCCTTTTAGGAGGTCACAAGGTAACAAGCGTAAGGCTTTTAAAATCACCTAAGCATGATGGGGTTTTTGGTTATGTAACTCACTCTTACAATCGGAACAGCCTGTATCAAGAAGCAATGAACTTTCCTATTGGTATAGCCCCCTTGTTTGGCGGCGTCATTGTTATTGCCCTACTAACAAAATTGATGCTTCCAGCCTCCAACTCTATATTTGACTTGATTTATTATTCGGCTAGTTCTTACCGGGATGTTTCAGGTGTAGTTAGCTTTGTCAGTGCGCTCCATGTAGATTTGAATAACTTAATTAGCATATTGAGTGAGGCTGCCGATGAATCGCCACAAATGTTTTATATTTGGGCCTACTTGACGGCTGCAATTTCCTTGCATCTATCCCCCTCCCCTGCAGATATGAAAGGCGCTTTAAAAGGTGGTGTGATAATTGTTTTGCTACTTACAGTATTAAGGTGGGGTTTCAGTTGGTTTGAAAAAGATTTCACTATGATATTAGAGAACTTCCTTATCTCTATATCAATGGTTTTTTCTCTATGTATTTTAATGTCGCTCAGTTTAGCTTTGCTAATGATGATGTTGGCTTTAGTTATGACCATTATTCGATACAGCATAGGATTTATATTTGTTAGGTCATAATTTATTGCAACTTTTAACGCTGGGTATTATCGGATAGCATTTAAATTAAGAGTTATTGTTATCTTATATTTTTATTTTTTAACGATCCGAGTACAAGGCCGTTTTGACTATAAAACTGCTCTAGCTGCTCCCGGTTATCACACTTAAATCTAGGCATAAAGCCATATTCATAAGCCCACTCGCTAGCCCAAACCCAGTATTGCCCGTCTTTAAATAAGTGAAACATTAAAACATCCCATAAGCTTAAAATAAATATGTGTCAGTCACGCACAAACGAACAGATTTTAACTGTCCTTCTGTATTTCAACCACATTCAAATATCCACTAACACTCATCAGGTTGCAAGTTAAATTAATAGCGTTTTATACAGTTGCGCGTTTTAAGTTACGTGTTCTTATATGTCTATTAAACAAATTTAGCTTGCCTAACTTAAGGCGTATGAGGTTTTAAATGTCATTTCAAACAGTGCTACATGAATCAGGTCAAACGGGATTATTTTTTGGCTCTTCTAATGAGCTAAACAAATACACTGAGCATCACAACAACGCGAGCAAAGCCAAAATCGATTACATTATGGCTCCGGCGAAAGATTTTTTGACTACTCATACTGCAGATACCCCATCTACATTTACTCAGCGCTTTAAGGCTAACGTAACGGCTATTGAGGTGCTTAATGCTTTACGTTCACGCAACAGTGCCCCTACTCGTAAGGAGCAATCTAAACTCTCCCTATATTCAG
Organism: Pseudoalteromonas sp. SR45-4; assembly: GCF_014163535.1. Classification (NCBI taxonomy): domain Bacteria; kingdom Pseudomonadati; phylum Pseudomonadota; class Gammaproteobacteria; order Alteromonadales; family Pseudoalteromonadaceae; genus Pseudoalteromonas; species Pseudoalteromonas sp. SR45-4. Next base: position 44,636 of record NZ_JACJDO010000021.1, on the reverse strand, counting down.
GCTGGGGGGCTGTAAGTCAGGTTTTTGATGAAGCTAACACGAAACTAAAAGCAAAACGTGAACAAGTAAAGTCGTTACTAAGTGATCAAGAATATTCAAGCGCTCGGGCATCAACTATATCAGCCTTTTACACACCTTTTTATTTAAGCCGTGGCATTTATGATTTGCTCGAAAAAGCAGGGTTTAAATCAGGTAAAATTTGCGATACTTCTGCTGGTGTAGGTGGGTTGATAAGCCCAATGCCCGATGCTATGTATACAGACTCAGAAGTGACCCTTGTAGAGTTGGATAATTTAAGCTCAGAAATTTTAGAGCACTTATACCCTAACGCCACAATTTATGGTGGCAAGGGTTTTGAGCAGCTTAATTTAAAATCAAGTCAAGACTTGGTTATACAAAACCCACCTTTTGGGGCTGCTAAAGTATTTGATAAGTTTGATTCATCGTTATCAGGCTTGAGCTTACACAATTACTTTATATGCAAAGGCTTAAAGGCATTGCGTGACGGTGGCTTAATGGCTGCTATTGTTACAACTTCATTTTTTGACTCTAAATCAACAAAAGCACGTGAGATTGCAGCAAATTTAGCAGATCTAAAAGGTGCCATTCGTTTACCAAAAGAGGTGTTTTTAAATCACTCTGGCGCTAACGCTTCTGTTGATGTGTTACTTTTTCAGCGCTCAAGCAGTGCCTGTGCATCTAATGCTAACTGGGTTACCTGCACAGAAAAGCCTTTAGCTGGTGGCGAGTCTTACTTATTAAATGATTACTTCGTTCAAAATCCAAGTGCTGTTTTAGGTAGCATGGAAATTCAAAAAGGCCTACAAGCCAAGCAAGTGCAGTGTGTTTCAAACTCAGTGGACCTTGTTTCAGATGTAAAGCAGGCGTTAAATAGCCACTTCCCAGCCGATATATACAGTAAATGCGACCAAGTAGAGTGCGCTACCTTTATTGAGCCTATACATGCTAGCGTAACCGGCGGCGATTATATTGCAGAAGGTGGCTATGCCATTACAGATGATGGTCAGATTGCTGTTAGAAAAGGTGATTATAGCGATCAACCCGTGTTTGAAGTTATGCAAGCATTATCGAGCAAGCGTGAGCAGCGAATTAAAGCCATGGTTAAAGTGAAAGAGGTTTTTAATAATCTACTAACGCTTGAGCGTGACGATAAGCCTGATGCTGATATTGAAAACTGTAGGTTAGAGCTTAACGCTGTGTATGATGCATTCGTTGCTAAAAACGGTTATTTACAAGAAACGGCGAACCGCCGAGCGTTTGGAACCGATCCATTTTACGCTAACTTAGCTAGTCTTGAGGTTGACTTTCAACGTGGTGTAACTAAAGAGCAAGCTAAGCGACTAAATGTTAAACCTGTTAAACCAAGCGCATCAAAAGCTGAGATTTTTAGTGAGCGTATAATCAAACCATGGGTTATGCCTACTACAGCTAGCAACCCAATAGACGCAATGTGGCTTGTTTGGAACTATAGCAATGAAATAGACCTTAATAAAATTGCTGCGCTATGTAACGAGAATATTTATACCGTTAAAAACGCTCTTGTGGGGAGCTTTATATTTAAAAACCCTGAAACCTCAAAGTTTGAATTTGCAGAATCTTACCTATCAGGTGATGTTAAGCGCAAACTGAGTGTTGTAGAGTCGCTAATTCAAAGCTTACCTGAGCTTGTAGTTAATTATGATGCCCTTAAAAAAGTTCAACCTAAGCATATACCAGCTGTTGATATTTCAGTAGAGCTTAACGCTGGCTGGCTACCTAGTGATGTTGTTAAAGAGTTCATTAAGCAACTACTAGAATGTAGAGTGGATGCTGAGCACACTTTAGGTCAATGGCATGTCAATCTAAGTGGTGTAGCTTCGCTTGTTGATACAAAGCAATATGGTATTGCTGATTACCCTGCATCTAAAATAATTCCTCGCTTATATGCTAATAAAAGCCTAATTGTTCGCACATCACTACCTAGCGGCGGTACGTTAGTAAATAAAGAGGCCACACTTCAAGTAGAAGGTATCGCAACTGAAATTAAAGCGCGGTTTGAGGACTGGGTGTGGAGCTGCCCTACTCGCAGAGAAAGGCTGGAAAACATTTATAATGAGCAATTTAACCGCCATGTTCGCCCTGTTTATTCAGGTGAAATGTTAGAATTTCCAGATCAAAGCATGCAAATTGAATTGCGCCCCCACCAAAAAACCTGTGTTCGTCGCTCATTGGAGCAAGGATCTTTACTATTAGATATTGCTGTCGGTGGTGGTAAAACATTCACTATAGCTAGTATTGTTCACAGCTGGCACAGGCTTGGGATTAAAAATCGCACGGCCGTAGTTCTTCCAAATCACTTAGTACAACAGATTGCGATTGAGTGGCTACGCCTTTACCCTCTTGAAAAGCTGTTAGTTTTAGCACCTGAAGATATGAGTGCATCAAAGCGCCGTGAAACCTTAAACCGCATAAAAACCGGAGCAAAAATAGTTCTTATTCCTGAGTCTACTTTTAAGGCCATACCGCTGCCTGCTGAGTCAGAAAAGTTACTAATAGAAGAGGAAATAGCAGAAGCTAGAAATGCTATGGCGCTTTTAGGAGATAAGTTCTCTGTTAAAAGAATAGAAACAAAATTACGTGATTTAGAGTTTAATTTAGAGCAATTAACAAATCGCAAGTCAAAAGACGAAACGCTTGATTTTGGCGAGCTAGGATTTGATTCTTTATGTGTAGATGAATCGCACGGTTATAAAAACTTATGCTATAACACGGCTGCATTAGCTAATGTTCGCGGAATGGGAAACCCGAAAGGATCACAACGCGCTTGGGATTTGTTTGTTAAAACACGTTACCTTAACCAAAAATATGATCATGCTGGTATTGTATTTTCTACTGGTACACCTATTAGCAATAGTATAATTGAATTGTTTACTTTACAAAAATTCCTTTGTTACGACGACTTGAAAGCACAAAACATGCATTGGTTGGATACTTGGGCCGATTTATTTGCTAGCTGTACTACTGAATTTGAAATCGACGCTACAGGTGCAGGTTTTAAACCAGTAACAAGACTCCGCCAATTCATTAATTTATCTGAACTACAAGCCAAATATGCATGTATTGCAGAAACGGTAACAAAAGCTCAATTAGATGATTTCCTACCTAAACTTGAGGGTGGTTATAACTTAATACCACCTTTAGCGGGTGGCAAACCAAATACAATATTTGTAGAACCATCTAATGAACAATTTGATTTTATACAAAACAACTTAGTTGGCCGCGCTAAAAACTTCAAACAGTCACCAATTGAAAACGACAACATGTTGTTGTTAATGTTTCATGCTCGCTGCGCCAGCTTAGACCTGCGTATATTAGATCCATTAGCAAGTGAAAATCCAAACTCAAAAGCTCGGGCTTGCGCTGATGAAGTAATTAAAATTCATAGAAAATATGAAAATGTTAAGGGTACCCAATTAATATTTTGTGACCTTTCAACACCAAATAAAGGAAAAGAAAAGCTACGCAAACAAATATCGGATTTAAAAGTTAAAGCCGCTCAAGGTGATGATGCAGCCGTTAAAGAGCTTGAAGCAATGGGTAGCGATCAAGTTTTTGCTGCTGAATCTAATTTCTCTGTTTATGAGGATATAAAAGCGAAGCTTATTGAGGGTGGCATACCAGAGCATGAGATCGCTTTTGCTCAAGATTATAAAACCCCTAAAGCTAAAGAAGAGTTTTACTTACAAATTAATAACGGTGTAAAGCGTGTCGTAATTGCAAGCACTGCTGTTATGGGAACTGGGGCCAATGTTAATAAACTGGCTGTTGCCGTGCATCACCTAGATCCCACTTACAAACCTTCATGCATGACACAGAGAAGCGGCAGAGTGGAGAGGCAAGGAAATCTCATTTACCAGTCAAACCCAAGGGATTTTGATGGAATTATTGTCAATTACTATGCCACAAAGCAGAGCCTAGACGCGTACCTGTATCAGGTATTACAGAACAAAAGTTCATGGATTGAGTCTTTTAGGTCTTTTAAATCAAACGAAAGAAAAATAAGTGACATAAGCGGTGACACTATGACATTTGCAGAGATAAAAGCTGAGGTGTCAGGAAATTATTTATTGTTAGAGCTTCTTAAAGTCAAAAAAGAAGTAGAAAGGCTAAGTTTTCAACAAAAACGCCACCAGCAGCAACAGCATCAATATGAAGGTTCTATTAAAAAGTTAACTCAAGATTCTGAGGACATAGCAGACGCAGTAGAAAACATAAAAAAAGATATGGCTCGTTTTGAAGCTAATAAATTACCAAAGGGTGTGTTTAGTGCCGTGGTTGGTGGCTATCAAATAGATAAGTTTACTACAGCTGGTGAGCTTCTATTACAAGAGCTTAAAAGCTTTAGGTTTAACAAGGCAGAATCAGTTGAAGTCATGCGGTACTGTGGGTTTGTCATTGATATTGAGTCTACTTTTCGTGGTTATGAATTTGTTATACGTGGTAATCATGCATACAGAACAACAATAAATGCTAATGTGCAAAAAAGCCCAAATACAATAATATCAACGGTAGTTAACTTACTTAAAGGTTTATACAAACAACTTGAATGGCAACAACGCCTTTTAAACGAAACTCAGATAAACCTTAAAACGGCCAGTGCTGAACTAGGAAAGCCGTTTAATAATCTCGAAGCTTTAATTGCTGCAAAAGTACGTTTGAATGAAATAAAACACGAACTTATGGAGTCAGAAAATAACACTGCCGGGCAAACGGCATAAAGCTAGTTAGAGTGTAAATGTTAGGCGGTAACTTTGAGTTACCGCCTTTTTATTTTAAAGCGATACGCTATGAAACAGGAATCCCCTCCTTTCCCGACTTGTCGGGCGCGAAGCGAGGTGGATGTTAGTTCTTCTCCTGGTCACGCATTGACGTTAAGAATGTATACCCGATCAACTTAATCTTTCATTTGTAAATAGCTTCATAAACCAACAATTAAATAGTGGGGTTGCGCGTTTTCGCTTTCGTGGATAATGGTTAGTAACCAAGTAGGTTTTACCTACTACCCAAAACCAAATAACAACTGTGGGAATGAAAGTATGCAATCAATGGCACAAGATAATATGAGTTCAGCTGTATCGAGCAATGTTGTTACAGCTAGTATGGGCTTTGACTTTACGCAAGTAGCATCAGGTACACCTATGCTCGTTTGCCCTACCCTAATCAGTGATTTAAGTGTTGGCGGTAATAAGCGCCGCAATAAACAACGCTCAGCTGAGTTTAAAGAAAGCATTAAAGCAAAGGGTGTTATTCAGTCTCTTAGCGTTAGACCAAGCACAACCAACCCTAACCGCTTAGAGCTTTGCGCTGGTTATGGCAGACGCGACACCGCTTTAGAGCTTGGCTTAGCTAGTGTGCCAGTTATTGTTAACTCTTTTTCCGACAAAGAATCATTAGCTATTATGCTAACCGAAAATAAGGATCGAGAAAATATCTCGATAGTAGATGAAGCCGATTTAGCTCAATCGTATTTAAGCTTACACGATGGAGATTTAAATTCTGCTGCACTTCACTTAGGGTTAAATTTAAAGGTTTTTCGTGAGCGCCTTTTACTCAAGCGTTTAAGTGAAAATGTCTTAGAGAAACTAGCAGACCCAAGCAATAAATTTTCTCTTGGTCACGCACTGATTCTGTCTACCTTCGATGAAAAAACACAAGAACAAACTTTAGAAGCAATACTTGCCGACCCACAAACCTACACAGTGAAAGAGTTAAAGCTAAGAGCATCTAAAAGGCAGTTAAACCTCAAAACAGCACCATTTGATACCGCAGACTGCCAAAAGTGTCAGTATAACACTGGCGAACAGTTTGACTTGCTTGGTGATAACGAATGTGAAGCGAAATGCAGCTTGCCCTCATGCTTTAATGAAAAAGCACAAAGCTGGGTAAAAACAACTCGAAGCCAAGAGTTGGAAGAAAAATATGGGCGCGTTATTTTATGGGAGGCAAAACCTGAAAATGATAGGCGCACAGTTACAGCAGAGTCAGTGGGTGATAAGCAGTTTGCTGATGGATGCATGAGCTGCGAAAGCAAGTGTGTTGTAGTTGATGATCGCCCTATGCGTTGGGGTAATTATATTGTTGACCAATGCATTAATACAGATTGCTTTACTGAGCTTGCAGCCGCAAATAAACAGGTAATTGAAGATGCGAAGAAAGCACATGAGTTAAAGCAGTCTGTTGATATAGAAGCTAATACAACTGAGCATGAGGCCAGTTCTGATGTTGATGCACAACAAGAAAAAGTAGCTATAAAATCACGACAAACTGAGGTTTCATTAAAGCGAAAAACTAGCGCGGCAGCTCTTGAAGATTACAGAGCGCAATTACGACACTCAAGTGCTAATGTTTTTCTACAAGATAAGCGATTCAGAATGGCTATGGTCTTAGCTTCGCTTTGTAATATTTCAAACTATAAGCCTGAGTGTTTACAGGGGCAACATAAAACATTTAATCAACAAGTTATGGTTTATATGGGTCTTGACTCAATTACCATTCAGAAAGAAATGGGTAATGCTGTTGTTCATCATGCAACCGCTGGTGGGCGCGAAGGCACATGTCCTACTGATCTTATGATTGATGCACTTGCTAGTCGAGAAGATGGGTTGTCTATTGCTACTGCTGATTGGCTGCCTACTTCAGATCGCCTAAACATGTATAACATAGCTCAAATTCAAAGGATGTGTAGTGATGCGGGATTTAATGATAGCTACGAACAAGCCAATGGTGAGGGGTCAATCTCTTTGTTGTTCAATAGCCGTAAGTCTGAAATTATTAAGCAGATAATGGGGTTTGAGTTTGATTGGTCACACTACGCCCCGACCGATTATCAGGATTTGTTAAGACAATAAACTACAATAAAAAATACTTTTATAAAAAGGGCTTTAATGCCCTTTTTTGCTACTTGCGCGTTTTTAAATCCATGAGAAATTAGTAACAGTAAAGAGGCAACCAACCTCTATAACCTTTTAATTAACTACTGTGGATTTATAAAATGAACATTCAATCATTATGCTCAACCATTAGAAATGCTGGACTAACTCGCGCAATTATTACTGTAGATACCAACGGTGATGATGTTGTAGTTATCGTAAATATCCCAAGCGCATCTACCGATAGCTCAGGTGTGCAATGCAATACAAAGCCTATGGAGCTGCGTAAAGCCTTATCTGTTCCAATGCGTATTATGGGTAAAATCGCAGAGGTTGACGATGAAATCAACCAACACTTCACAAAATATGCTGAGGGCTTTGTACCAGCCGCTCAAGCTTTACCTGTTGCACTTAAAACTAACGCTCCTGCTGCGGCCACCAAAAGCAAAGACGCTGCCGAAAAGGTTACTGCTGGCGTTACAAGTAAAGTAAAGAAAGATGCTATCAAAGTTGTTGAAGCTCCTAAGCCATCACCTGTTGAGGCTGCCCTACCCAATGTAGAAATGAATGATAACTACGATTTCTTTTCAGACTCTGGCGCACTTTAAAATAAGGAATAATTGAAATGGCTATTTATGATAATGCAATTGAGTGGAAATTTCGTATTGGTACTACTGACATTTCTTTCCCTAACCCAGCGGCTAGTATTGCAGAAAACAAACGGCTTTTAAGTCAGCACTTCCCGCAATTGCGCTGGACTGAGATATACGAGGAAGATGCCAAGCTAGAAAATGGCTGCATGATTTTACCTGTAATTGTGCCACCGGTGAAAGTCAATGGTTGACCCTGAGTTAAAAGACATTCTTAGTCGCTGGAGCAAGCAATGTGCTAGCTCCCACGCAGAGCAGTTAAGTAAAAAAGAAATTAAAAAAGGTGTGCCAAAATCATGCAACTTGCAACTAATAACCACAGTAAAAGCTATCAAACAATTTACACCGCATTGCCCAGCGAAAATGCCAGTCGCAGAGCTACCGCCTCTACTATAACGCCACCTGCTTACATTCCTTGGTACTCGGCTGTGAAGAAACAGCCAGTGCCATTGGCGCAAGAGGTCAGGCTTGAGTTGGGTCTTGATACCGATTTCACATATAGAAGTGAAATTGCTGAAAATTCAGAGTTTTGGGAAAAACTGTGTGTAATGGCGCTAAATGAAGGTGTGATAGATAAGCACGTTGTAGGTTCATTAGTAGAAGCGCGTATTGGCTCACTTGAACAATTAGACACAGCTCAATTTATAGCTGATAAGGTTTTGCTAGCATATAGCGAACGTATAAAAAACTGTGAAAAAAATGTTCAATCAATGCTACAGAGTAAAGGTGTTCAGTGTGATTTAGCCCCTGAGCTTGACGCTTGGCGCAATGATCAATCTAAGACTGATTGGTCTTATGAGTTAACTATACATGACGAACCATATTACGGTTGCGGTGGATATGACGAGGAAAACTATGGTGGCTTGGCTATAAGAATAGAGCATGGCGCTGTTGTTTCAGCGTTAATGTTTGATATGAGTATCTATACACCCGCCTTGGCAAAGCTATTTTACAAAACCGTTAATGTTCTTTCATTATTAAGCTTTAAAGCAAATTCTTTAGAGTTTTCCGATTGCTGGGATGAATTAGGCGGTATTTGTGACGTTTTCGACAACTTAAAAACACCTAAAAGCTTAATACGCGAAATTGCATCCGCTCATTATGATGAAGTGTTAGTGCAAAAGTTAATTGATGGTGATCTAAAAAATGCCTTGGGTTTTTATTATGAGAATGACGCTAACTTAATTTCTCAGGCTGCACGATTTTATGAAGCAACTTACTTGAATGATTGGTATGAACCATTAAGTTATTTTAACGGTAAAAGTTTTGGGGCATTGGTTTTACAACTACAAGAAGAATTATTGCTAGTACGCACCAACTACCTAAATGATAATGAGCTGGTGGTTAAAAAGACCATTGCAGCCGTTTTAGATGTGGTTAGTGAAATAGCGCACAACCCTTTTGATTTAGGTGTGTGGGAGTCAGGCAGTGACGCTCACATGGAAATGTTTAGTTTTGTGTCTTTTGGTACTGAGATCGAAGATGAAACTTTAGAAGTTGAAAACTCAAATCGACAAAGTATAGGTGAATCTGGAGCTATACGATTAAACCTAGATAAAGGTGAAGCTGGGTATAAGCAAGTTGAAAATATAGCTATTGGCAATTACTGCTTACTTTTACTTGCTTCAATTCAATAGAGCTTGCGCGATTAGAAAAGCATGCATAATAGTATTTAGTTATTTAAAACCTAAACAACCAGCTTCCTGTGGAGAATATAATATGAACATTGATACGACTGCGCGTATAAAGCGACAAGAAACAAAAATTACAAAGCCTGATTTCGCTCTAGTGTTCTACAATACAGCCGACAGTGATGTGGCTATAACAAAGCATGACTTTGACGCAGATAACAACCTTAAACAAGGGATGATTATAAACCCTGAAAAACTGGCATCAATAATAAATGAAAATAAAGCCAGTAAGTCACAAAAGGCTGAAAGCCATATAAGCATTATCCCTCAAAACTTAATTTTTGAAGATTATGATACGGTTGTTTGGTATCAACCTTCAGTTTTTCATCCAATGTGGTTTCGTCTATCAAGCAAAAAACCCTTTATGCTTAGAGTTAACTGGCCTACTTTGCTATTTATTGCCAAAAAAAATTCTAATCACCTTAGAGTTCTTACGCTGGACTCTAATGAGCGGCCTACAATGGACTCTATGACATATACTACTCCACTGCCTAACCTTAACTCGGCAAATGTATTGTGCCAAGGCTCTGCCCCGCTGCCAAAGGTTAAAGACAGCTCTACCATTGGGTTAATGCAAGAAACACTATACGAAAGTGCTTTTGAAAACTTTAGGCATGACAAAGCTTTAAAGGGAAAATCTAGCGTTCATTCAGGGATTGATTTTTGGAAGGAAAAAGCCAGCAAACAAGACCGATTAAACCCAAAAGTAGAGTTGAATGAATTTGCAACTCTAGGTGATGTACTTACAAACAGAATGAACGAAGTATTTTTTTGTAATAAGTAACGGTTTAATTAGGAATAAAAATGAACAATATGATTTCAAGCTCTACTTCTCGCAGCTTTTATTTACCTGAAAGCATGACCTCTGGCGTTATTAAAGTTTTATTGATTGGCTTAGGAGGTACTGGTTCTGCTATCGTTTCTGATTTATTTCAATTGCACGGTACGCTGGTGGCAATTGGTCACGATGGCTTGCACGTAACAGCTTATGATGGGGATCATGTAAGCCAAGCCAATATATTTAGACAGCAATTCTGGTCGCATGACATTAATCATAATAAAGCCGAAGTTTTAATAAATCGACTCAATCAGTTTGGTAATACAGATTGGGTAGCTGTTCCTCGCTACCTAGAAAAAGAAGATCTTTATAATGAAAAGTATGATTTGGTAATTACCGCAGTTGATAAAGCATCTGTTCGTGTATTAGTGGGCGAAGCTTTAGAGTATCGTAAACGCATGGGCTTGTGGCTTGATTTGGGTAATGATAACCACCAATCCAACGTTTTACTTGGAAGTCAGAGCAGTCACGGTACAGGAGCCGCTAAGCGGCTACCTACCCCTTATGAGCTTTTTGGTAGTCAGTGGCGCGAAGCTTCAAAAAATGAAGAGGATGTAAATTCTTGTTCAACTTTGCAAGCTATTACAAAGCAGACCTTTGGCATTAATAGTATGACTGCTAAAAGCGCGGTTTCTATGATTTTATTTCCGTTACTCCGTAATGGCGAGTTACGCCATCATGGATTGTTCATTGATTTACATGATGCTGATATTAGTAAAATGCCTGTTGACCCCCTACAGTGGTCGCTTTATGGTTATACTGAATCTTAATTTGTTGTATGCACTGCAACAAAAATGAGGCATTACGCCTCATTTTTTTTTGTTAAAATTCTATGCTTGGTATGTATTGTAAAACCAATAGTGCTTTATCGTAAAATGAAGTTACTTTGAAAAGCCTAGAACTAGCGGTAAGGCGTTGACCAATGCAATACCTAGAATTAGGCCAATAGCGCCAGCTCTGATAAGGGGGATTAGTTCTATAGTCATGATGTTATTATCGGAAACCTATACGATTAGCTTAATTTAGTTGAGTTGTTCGTGTGTTTTGAAATTGGTTCATTTACAGAGGTGTTCACAACTATTATTTCTAAAACACTTAGTTTACTTTCAAAATGCTGAATTATTTTTCTGGTTGTTACTGCGCTAAATATGCTGACAGTTAACAAGCAGAAGATAGCTAGCCTTGTCGCGTCCATTACACCTTCAGATACCCCAAGCCACTCAACTAGGTTCGGTGGGTATATTGATGAAACACCAAGAATAATTATTACGCAAAATATTTTCTTTAAATGCGAAATAGATTCATTTTTACATGCTGTTACACACATAATTGCTGTGTCTAACTCTGCTTTAGTGAAACGCTTTAGCTGATTGTTTGTCTCATCCATGCATTAATTCTCTCATCATTGCAGTGCAGGAAAGTAGCTTTTAAAAATTCAGATGAATTATACCTGAACAAAACAATCGTGTCTTACACTATTATTTGATCGCGTTAAACTTTCTGTATGTTATGCGCTGACTTATAGAGTGGCAGGCTTAATTTACTTTGCTTTACTTGCTTTGCTTCGTAATTCATTAATTTTAATGTAAGTACAAACCAAATTAATCATTGTCATCATCATGAATACATTTATTAGTAGCATTAATGCTTCGGGTAATCTATCAGGAAGGCCACCTAGCTTGTCAGGCAACAACAAGGCTAATGAAAATAGGATAAGCGTTTTAACAGTTAGTGATATGAAGTGCTGTATCGCACTGTTTGTTAGGGCTTTAAGGTGTCTAATCTGTGGGTTCGCCAATGACTTATTTGTTCTTCTGATGTTTCTCATGCCTACAATTCACTTTTTACCATTCATTAACGTATAACAATGTTATTTCATTGTGTTTAGTGAATTATACCTGAACTATCCTGCGAGTTTAATTTAATGTGTTTAACGGGTTGCGCGTTTTAATATCTCGGTATAATAGAGTGTAACTAGAACGATAAAGTAGAGCGCCTTATGAACATTGACATTAAACAGTTAGACTCCTGGGATACTTGGGAGCAAGACTTAGAAAATTCAGATTTAGAAATTAAAGATAAAGTTAGAAGCTCTGTAGATGCAGTTTATAACGAAATACTTTTAAAAGGACTAACTCTGAAAATTGGATCATCAATGGCGAAGGACTCTACTGTAGTAACTTCAATTGTTTTATTGGCTTTAATGAGAGCTAAGCGCAACGGTGACGCTATATCTAGCCATCACTATTTGGTTCATGTAGATACTGGGATAGAGAACCCAGAGGTGAGAGCTATGGCTGATGAGGGTATAAGTCAATTAAAGGCGTTTATTAAAACTCATGACTTACCATTGCAGGTTTATGTAGCTAAGCCTAGCCTAACATCATCATGGCCGTCTAGGGTTCTAGGTGGTCGTGGCTTGCCTACTTTCGTGAATACAAAGTATAGACAGTGCTCGCATGAATTGAAGATAAACCCTGCAAATAAAGTTGATTCCTTGCATAAAGAAACCATGAACAAAGAGGATAAAGCAAATGTCGTGCTACTGCTAGGCAGTCGTGATCTTGAAGGTTCCCGCAGAGCAAGCAGCATTGCTAACCAAAACGGGCAAGAGCTAAAAGTTACAAAAAGCAAAGATAATAAAAAACTAGCTATGTACGTTATTAAGTCATGGACTGCCGCGAATGTATGGGAGTTTTTAACATACTCAGGCGATTCAAAATTCACTATTCTGCCAAGTTACCAGCGTAATTTTTATAAGCTGGTGGATCTATACAGAGATTCAGGCGGTGGCGAATGTGTGATTTTTCAACCTGACGATGAGTTACAATCTGCGCTAACTTCTTGCCAAGCAAGACATGGTTGCGCTTTTTGCCTTGCTTCAGGTACAACTGACAAAAGCATGATTTCGTTGCTTGAGTCTGATCCTGCTAAGTACAGCTACATGAAAGGTTTAAATAGAGTGCAGCAGTTTTTAGCTAAATCACGTTATGATTGGAGTTTGCGCCACGTTGTCGGCAGAACTATTTATGACGGGGGTTACATAAAAATACAACCCGATGTTTACTCACCTAAAACACTCAAAAAATTGTTACACGCAATTTTAAGTTATGACTACCTTGAACAGCAACGCGCTGCTAGCCTAGCTAGTAAATTGGTTAGCGGCCAAGTAGAAGATAACGAGTTTAACCAACAGTTTTCAAAGCCGCAATTTCAAATAATTGATGAAAGGCAATTAATTGCAATCGAGTTTTTATGGTCAATGCATCACTTTCAGAAATTGCCGTTTGAAGCTATTGAGTTATGGCACAAAGTTTATACGCACAACGAGCTAGAGCTGCTTGAAGAAGCGGATACAATGCCTATAGTTGAAAGAGTGCAACAACCCAAACCGATGTGGTTAAAAGTTGATACGTGGGCTGACGGTTCAAATATGGATGGCCTTTCCGATTTTTGGACTGAGCTAACGTACTTTGATAGCGAAGCCAGTCAAACTCATCGTGTTATAAAAACAAATGAAGGCAACCGTAGAGTAGTTGATTATGTGGACACTGAAGTTTTTGACGTTGATCTTGATGTCGCTAAATTTATTGTTTGGAATGAGTATAAGCAACTGAATGCGGATAAGCGCGATGGTAATTACAAGCCATATTACTCAACATCATATTTGTTACGCATGGGTGCTGTTACCCTTGGTAAAGGTCAATCTGCCCGATACCACACAATGGCTCAACGGGGGCAAGCATATCACCGCATGGGCGTAACAGGTGATGTAACAATGGAAAGTATAGCGAACGACCCAAAGTTAAAACCGCTACTCTTGAATGACAGTGAATATAAAGTTTTAGCTAAAAAGGTTGCTTCTGAAAAAGCAGCCCAACAGGAAATTGAAAATGCAGAAGCTAACCGTAAACTAGCTGTAGATGCTAAACGTAAAGCTTGGGTGAAAGCAAACAAAGCTGAATCGAAAGCAGCTAAGCGTTATAAGTTGGAGTATCAAGAGCAAAGAAAGCTATTAAACGAGTTTAAAACATTGTTCATATTAGCTACTAACATTCATGCGAACATGCAAAACATGATGTATAACGGTGAGGAAATACAATCTATTACACGTATTTTAGTTAATCTTAAAAATGAAATATCTACAGTCAAAAGTAAATTCAATAAAAAATTTGATGTTAAATCAAAAAAATATCAGTTGCTAAAGAACAAAGAGTTTCAATATATTTTAAATACTGGAGACTTTGATTTATTTGAATCTGATCACATAAAAAGGTATGCAGAGAGCCAGCCTTTAGCTTTAGAACTTGAATTGAAATATGCGATAGAGCATTTAGTAAATGCTCTATCGGAGGTGGCAAAGCCAGTATTTGAAGTAAATGGGTATATTGATTTAGGTGTGCCTAGCTGTGTTTTAGTTAAGTCAGAGCAAGCCGAGTTTGATTTTGCTTGATGCTTATAGTTAAAGCTAAGTTATAGGCTAAACTTTAATTAAAGCATGACCAACAAGGTTTTGCCCCGGCACAAAACCCCAAAAGCGAGAATCTTGGCTGTTATCCCTGTTGTCGCCTATCAAGAAGTAATGGCCTTCAGGAACTAGCCACTCACCTTTAGCCATGTTTTCTTGAATATAATAACTGTCTATTTTACTTGGTTTATTTTGGTCAGCTAATACTTGATAACCACCACTTAATATAACTTCTTTATTGTGCTTATCTCTTATTATAAGCTTTTTATTTTGGTAGATTACGGTATCTCCTGGTATACCAACTACGCGCTTAATATAATTCATGCCTGGATTGTCTGGTAAGCGAAAAACCACCACATCACCACGATTAGGGCTACTTAGCTTTACTAGCCTCTTGTGAAATAAAGGTTCATGTATACCATATGCAAACTTTTCAACGAGCACCTTGTCACCTGTTTTGTAAGTCGGGTTCATTGAATCGCTTGGGATGTTGTAAGGCTCAAAAAGGAATGAGCGAACAAAAAACACAATAAATAACACATAAAATAGAAAAATGTATGTAGTAACAAGTCTTGGCCTTTCCGCTGCCAGCTGTTTTGATTTGTCCATCCCTAGTGCTAAACCTGTGGCCGCTCTACTTCGTGCGGGTTGCCACTTAAATACCTCTAAAGCATAAATTGCACCCGTAATTAATGTGCTTATTGTAAGTATTAGATTAAATAAGTTGATCATATTTTAACTTCGTACACGCTCATCATTGAATTTGTAAGAATTATATCAAATCCATTAAGAATCTCACTAAAAAAACCAAACACAGTCTTGCGGTATCAATCTTATGCGTTTAGAATACCCTTAGTTGATGTTGATCTTACAGATGCCCTACCTTAATTAAGTGATTGAGAAACCCAGCCAAAACCTAGCTCCCCCGCTAGGTTTTTTTTATTGCGCGATTTGAAACCTGATACATAATTAATCTATTAAATAAAAAAGATATGGATTAAATATGAAACTGTTATTGTCTAAAGAAGTTAACCTTTTATCTAACCAAGAGCTATCAAGCTTATGTGAATACCTTAACGCTGAGTACCGCAAAGGAAACCCTTTAGTCAGTGATCATGAGTTTGATTTCGTCTATATGAAAGCTCTCTCTGAAATTGACCCAAACCACTCATTGTTTACGCTCCCACAAGAAACGAGCGCTGTAACAGCTAAAAACAGAGTAAAGCACCCTGCCCCAATGCTATCAACAGAAAAAGCATATGAAACGGCACAGCTTGAGTCGTTTATAGTTCGCTGCGAAAAAGCCGCTGCTCAAATGGGTTTAAATCCATCTGATTTACAATTTAAAGTAAAAGCTAAGTTAGATGGTATTGCTGGCCGCATTACCGCTAATGGTGAGCAACTAGTTACGCGAGGTGATGGGCAGTTTGGCACAGATATAACTAAGTTGATCCATTCTGGCTTACGTATAATAGGTAGCTCTAGTGTGGCTGGTGTTGGCGAGGTTGTAGTTCCTCTTGATTATTTTGAGCAAAACCTTTCAGCTCACTTTTCACATCCACGCAACTTTATCGCAGGCTTAGCTAGTAGTGATAACTTTAATGAGCATGCTGAAAAAGCTCTTAAAGATGGGGCAATACATCTAGTTTTATATAAAGATATGCCGCAAATAACAGTTAATAGCGCCGAGTTATTGGAAAACCTTGATGCATTAGTACAAGAAACAAAGATTACGTCTAATTATATGCTTGACGGCACTATAATTGAAGTTGCTAACGATGAGCTAAAATTATTTATGGGCAGTTCATCAAGTAATCATTTTTGGCAAATTGCTCTAAAGTCCGTTGGTGAGGTGGCACAAAGCTCTGTTAAAGAGATCGTATGGCAAGTTGGTAAATCAGGCCGATTAAGTCCTGTAATCAACATAGAGCCTGTTGAATTAAGTGGTGCGGTTATATCGAAGGTAACGGCACATCATGCGGGTTATATTGTAGAGCATGGTTTAGGCAAAGGTGCATTGATGTCTTTAAAAAGGTCAGGTTTTGTTATACCACAACACATCAGAACTGAAGTAAAAGTAAATCCCGATTTACCAAGCGAATGCCCTTGTTGTGCAACGCCTGTGGTATGGAGAAAAAACACTTTTGGAGTTGATACGCACCTTTTTTGCGAGAGTGATAATTGCTCTGCTCAGTCAGTAACTAAAATCATTCATTTTTTTCAGTCTGTTCAAGCTGATCTCTTTGGGATGAAAAGTGTAGAAAAGCTAGTAGCCTCGGATTATGTGTGTGTCGAACAAATACTCTTAATGAACGAAGAAGCTTATATGGCGGTTGGCTTCGGTGCTGGGCAAGCCAGAAACTTTGTTGCAGAAATACAAAGGCTAAAATCAGAGCCTTTACGTGATAATTTGCTTTTAGCTTCATTAGGTATATCTAAACTAGGAAAAGGCGACAGCAAGAAGCTATTAGCCCGCTACCGAATCAATGAGCTGGGTGACATTAAGCCTTGCCAAATTGAAGAAATTGCCGGTTTTGGCCGTATTAAAGCAAATTCTATTGCAAAGGCATTGGTTGAGCAAAGTGAAACGCTTACGTTTTTACTAAATCAAAATTTTAATATTCAACATACTATGGATCAAGTATCAGCTCCCGCTCCAGCTAAAGGTGATGAGGGATTATTAAATGGTATAAACATAGTATTCACTGGCACTATGAGCAGACCCCGCGCAGAATTAATTGCTGATGCAACCAGTAAGAATGCATGTGTTCAGGCGAAGGTAAATAAGAAAACCAACATATTATGCTGCGGGGAAAAGGTTGGGAAAACAAAAACTGATGCAGCAACAAAGTTAGGTGTTGAAATAATCACTGAGCAAGAGTATTGGGATCGTTATTAGTTTAAGACTTTTAATGTTCGAGTTGCTAGACTTATAAATAGTCTAGCAACCCTTTATTCTAAAAGGCCTTTGGTTGCTCTTTCAAAGAAATTCGCCAGTTTAACTTTGAACACTCTAGCGAGAAATTGTATATAAATTCTGAAACTTTGTGTGGTGGTTTATCTTTGTTTTTTTCATACCATGTTGACAACATAATAGAGCCAGCTTGCAAAGGTCTAAAGTAATAAAAGTTTTCGTACATGGCATGATTAAATTGAATAAATAAATTATCCATAAATTCGCTCAAGTCTGTGTCAATATAATTATTAGCTACCTCTTTCATTTGTCTGTTTGGCATAACTATTTTATTGATAATCTGCTGATCTAAAAAATCTTCATATCGCGTAAATGCCATCGTGCTTTTTAGCTCACCGTTTATTACTTTAACGTGTGCATAAATTGGTATTGCTGCATTGGGTGGTTGAATAACCTTTTCTAAATCAAAACTTAGCTCTGTAGAACTCATGTAACATCCTCTTTTTTAGTTACTGTTTAATAATCATTATTTTTAATTTAATTGCTTACACCATATTAGTTAAACTTTAAAGGTTAACTCTAGCTCTGAAAGTGCATTTGCATCTGATGATAGGTAAGCTCGTATGATGCACATTGCCTGATTGTGACCATATGCAACAAAGCAAGCATACCCTGTCTCTTTTAAAATATTTAGCATATCTATTTGATGGTCTTGGAGTGCGGCTTTGGCCGCGCCTATTGTTTTGTAGCACTCTACGGGTTTTTTGAACTCAATAAACAAACCGTGAGAATTATGTTTTGGCAATAAAAGTTGAACATCTGGCCAGCCAGCTCTAGTACCACTCGCTATTAAACGCCATCGCTCAGCCTTTTTTCTAAAACCGCCATTTGGTACAGCAGCTAATAATTTGTACGCCAATGGAAACTCATCGTATACATCAGCAAAAAATAAAGTTTGCTCATAATATTCTCGGTCTTTTTTTATTAGCTCCGGGTTGTTGTTTAACCGAGTGATTTCTCTGCGGTGACAATTTACATTGTCGTTTGTTACCTTTTGAATTTCTTTACGAGCATTAACGCCTAGTGAACTTGGTAAGACTGATCGCTTCTTACCGGTTGCTGCACCATATTTTGACAGCGAAAAAAGCTCTTGCCTTTCTGTTACTGATAAAACAGCCATTTAGCTCTTAACCTTATAATAGCTTTCTGAATACGCACTGTGTTGCTCAGAGCCATACCTGTAAGTGTTATTGTATGTTTTACCACTCTCAGCTTCTAATCGGCCTTTTTTGTAGGCAAGGCCAATTAGGATCATGTTTACTAATGGTTTTACTGGTAGTGCCACGATTAAGAGTATTTGTGTAATGACAAGCCATTGTGCTGCATCACTATAAATAGACAGGCCTATAATCCCCACCATAAGTAGGTTGAACTTATAGGGAGCTACTAGAACCCTAACGTAATATAGGCAGAGCATTTTGATGGAGTCTCTTTTATTTAGATCTCGGTTAGAGTGTTGCTGCAACTTACGCTCTAACCAATCAAAAGCTAAATATCCAGATACTACTCTCATGAAAGTGCGTCACTCTTTACATTGGCGTTGACTGCTAAAGCTTCGATTTCTTTA
This sequence comes from Pseudoalteromonas sp. SR45-4, assembly GCF_014163535.1. Taxonomy (NCBI): domain Bacteria; kingdom Pseudomonadati; phylum Pseudomonadota; class Gammaproteobacteria; order Alteromonadales; family Pseudoalteromonadaceae; genus Pseudoalteromonas; species Pseudoalteromonas sp. SR45-4. Next base: position 25,519 of record NZ_JACJDO010000021.1, on the reverse strand, counting down.
AAGTTAACCGGTAGATTTTCTTGGTAAGTGTCTGTGATTCTTCCACAATGCGATACATCTACATATCTCGATTTAATGATCCCACTTGCTAACTTAAAGCTTATACCAACAGACTTACCTGCACATTTAGATTTAAGAGTTTCAATTAACTCAGAAACATTTGAGCATTCATATTTATTTTGGAAGTTTTTTATAGTAAACATTTCTCACCCTCAGAATAAAAATTTATAAAATCTTTCTTAGTAACTTTAAAATTATGTAGCGCTGCCTCTGTCATGGCCAGACATGCAGAACCCTCATTGCCCACCAAGATGAACTCTGTTGTTTTTAAAACATCTAACCGCCAGCTATCGAGTTCTAAGCTCTTAGGCTTGGTAAGCGCGTACAGACCAATAATGGTATTGGCAAGAATCTGTTTGTTTTGAAGGGTCCGAGCTAGCCTTTGGTAAACTTCCGAATCCGACATTAATTCTTCGTTGTATGGAATTATTCTGCTGTTAGGCCATATTAAGCCATGCATTTTAGATAGGATTAGCCACGGTAAACTTTCTTCTTCTAGCACATTTTTACAATTTACAAATGCTTGATCTGTATAAATCTCTTGTGCTGGCAAGACATTATGGCCTTCACTTTTGTTACCCGTTGCTTCAATTATATAAAGCTTTCTCATAAATTAACCTACACAAGTTCAATTTCTAGCGTTATTAACTTAATTAACTCGGCAATAAAATAGAAATTTATATTATTTAAATTAGAATGCTTGCACATAAACAAATATAAGCCCCTCAATGACAAGCAATTATCACCCTATTTCAAAACAATAATTACTTACTAACAGTAATAGTGTTTCCATTAGAATTATGTTTCTATAAGCTGAATATGTTAGTGACATTATATACATTAAAAAATTAAAAACGCTAGTAATTGATTGTGTAAGAGTCACTATAAAGAGAAATTTATCAGAGAAATCTAATTGGGCAAGGTTTGATATTGTTGTTGATACACCACCTGATACATTGCTTGCTTTGGATTTGAACTTTATGGGTAAACGATTTACATTTGATGCGCCATTTGCAAGCGAGGTGCGCGGAGACGAATTGTGCTTCGATATTGATGTAGGTCAGACGAGGCATATTTCAGTTTGGGTTTCACCTGGAGTCTGATAATTATGCTTATTGCGCGTTTTGATAACTTTGGTTTAATAGTTATTAATATTAATCATCAAGACGAACGTACATTAAATGAAAAACACTAAATTATTAAACGATATAAGAGCGTTATCATCTGGAACAATTAACTCAATAACTCGAAAAGAATCTATATTTTCCCATTTGCGCTGTGAAAGCTATGACGTTATTACGAGCATACATAGATCATTTGTAAAGTTTGCTGAAAACAACTGTTTTAGTGCATCCTCTACATGGCAAGATGTATGGGCGGAATTTCTCATGGCTAAAGGTGTTATTAATCAATGAAATCACTAAGTATATTTATTCTGGCGGCTATCTCAGCTTTAACTCTCAGCGGTTGCATGACAGTAAACAGCTTTAAAACTACCTATCAGCCAATGGCAATTCAGTCCAACTTGGAGGATGTGGTTTATCTCCGTGAAGGACAGCAGCCAAGTATTGAGGTAACTACTAATATAAAAAATGATGTTTATAACAAAGTATCAAACGGCTTTGTCTTGTTGGGGTACTCCTCCTTTAACGCACCGCTACAGTCGATTTCAAACGTGGTTGAGCAAGCAGTTAGCTTGGGCGCAACTCATGTGCTCACTCAGTCTGATTATACTAACACCGAGATTAGCACGCACTTGAAAAAAGTAAGCGACAAGGTAACTTTGATAAAGTCTGAACAGGTAAATAGCAAGTTTCATGTGGATAGTAATTATGGCCCATTAGAAAATAACTCATCATGCAACCGATGTGGTGATCAGGGTGTTGAGCAGTTAACTTCATCTGCTACGGCTTATGTTACAAGAACAGTACCATATACGGTGACAAACAGAAGGTATGATCAAAAAGCTTACTACTTTGTTAAAAGTACACAAAAACATAGGTTTGGTTTTAAGTTTACAGACTTGCCCTTAGATGCAGCCATAGAACTGGAGCGCAATACTGGGGCGCTGGTATCATTGATTTATAAAAGAAGCCCTGCTTTCTACGCCGGTATAATACCAAACGACATTATTGTTCGTGTAAACCAAACTAACATTGCCGATTCACAACATCTACTCGATATTCTTTCAGCCTACCCAGCTAATTCTAAGCAATGCGTAATTACAATTTTGCGCAACAACCGAGAGATTGTTATTTCTCTAGCCATTTAGTTATATTTTTTCTGCGGCCACAGTTCATGCTCTGCGGCCTCCCCTGCTCAATCTGTTGTCTATAAATCCACCAGCCCTATTTTTTAAATTTAATAAAAAAAATTTAGTTTTTACCTATTGCGCGTTTTGGCTTTCGACTGACAATTGTTAGTAATTAAACAACTTGTTGGGAGTCATATTGTGAAAGATAAAATTATTCATGAGTGGTATTTAGAGCATAACGATTCGAGTATTAACAGTCATAAGTTCTATGAAGTCTTAATTTGGCAGAGTGCTAATCGCTATAGTGTTACTCGACGGTTCGGTCGCATTGGCACTAATACAAAGGCAAAAGAAGTTGCTGTTTTTAGTGATTTCCATTCGGCTCAGTTAAAAGCTACATCACTTGTTGATTCAAAAACCATAAAGAAAAGTGACCCTTATAAAATAGTAAGGGATAAGCGTATAAATGCGTTAACAGCGCCTAGCTCATTGAAGCAGGAAGCACCTGAAGTAAAGGTTGTTATTGAAGAAGTACCTGATGAGCAGTTTTGGGGCGGCATGGCTCTAGCTTAAACGTAACGCGCAATTTAACGGTTGCGCCCCTTTTTAATTAGTCGGAGGTTATTAAATATGATGGTTAAAATCCCTCGCAATGAGGCATATGGGTTGTTGCGCAAGCTAGAAGTAGTGCCATGCATTAACCAAGAGGAAGAGGCTGTTAGCTCGAAGCTGAAGCACTTAACAGCTGGAAAGCTTGTTGATCAAATGCAGTCTTATGCTGATCACACAAAACAGTCTATTGAGCTAGGCCGTAGATGCCGTGCAGCTGGACTAAAGTTTTTCTTTGACGCTGGTCAAAGAGTTCAATTCAGAAAAAAAATGGGGAGTTAGTGATGTACGTATTAGAAGTTGATGAGTTTGGCGATGAGTTTGAGTTTCATACTATTACTGTTCCATTTAGAGGTGGTAATGGTTTTGCCGGTAGTGAAGAGGTTAATCTGTTGAATATATGCTGTAAGTCACGCTTAAACCGCAACAATGGTTTGCAAGCGCTTGGCTATACAAAAGCTAGTATCGTAAAAGCTAATCAAGCAAGTGAAAACTTAAGTCGTGAAGAAGCAAAGAAAATCATACTAGATCAGTTAAATGGTGATGATTCTTTGGTTTGCTTTTCAACTGTTGTTAGCTCTAGTGGGCATCGTTGCTTCCTTTATGGTGCGCTAGTACGAAAACCGGGTGTTAAAGCCGATACAATGAGTTTGGCTTTGCATTTCACACCTAAAGACGGGTGCTCAATAAACGTTAAAGATGTTGAAGTGATTAGCAGCCTACTCCCACCACCACCAAGCCCCATTAAAGTTGAGGTAAATGGTTTTTTTATAAATTTGAGTTGTAGCAGAGAAGATGTTGCATTGCTCCAACGTCACACTGGCGACTTAATGGCGAACCTATATAGATACTTGCTAGAAAGCGGGTATGAAGGTCTATCAGCAACGGTTCAGTATAAATAATCTGTCTGATGCACAACGACTACTAGATAAATAATTGTTGTGCAATTTTATAAATTTATTAATGAGCATTTACAGTGTGTAAAATTAAATCGAGTACAAATCAAGAATCATGCATTTTCTGTTCTTCTACAAACTTGGCCTATAACTCATTAGATCTGGTCGAAAATATACTTTCTTTTGATGTAGATTGTCGTGATTGCTTCTCTACTACAAATGTTGCTTTTACCCTTCATGATGTCACTTTAAAGACATGTGGTGATAATCATGCTGTTTCATTAACTGATGAGCAGCGTGAGCGATACTTGCTATCACCTCAGTCTTGCCCTGTTTGTCAGTTTTATAAAGATGAATCCACCGAAATTCAATTTGGCACTTTCAACTGTGATCAAAAGCAAGGTCACATGATTGGGAAATGCCCAAGTTGCGACAGCAGTTGGCTTGATAGCTATGAGTTAAAAGACATTACAATAGTTGATCTGGGTAAGCTTGCTAATGCGTGAGACTAGTCATTATATCGAGTTTAAAAAAATTATCGTGACGATCTGAGGGCTATATGAATAAGCAAAAAGTTTTTCAAGACGAGTTTGGCAGCCTGTGGTTCCGCTCTATACTGCCAATTTGGTTAAATCATAAAAAGGCTAGTCAGGCTAGTGCAGCGAGAAGATGCTGTAATGGTCAACCAAGCTTAAACGGGCTTCCGATACCGGGTAAGTTTATCTCTTGCTACTTGGGGAAATAGATGGGCTTAAACTCTCAGACACTCAACCACGAGTTTAATTCTTAGCGTTATTTTTGGAAGTTAAGTATAATTCATGGGTACTTTTTATGTGGAAAACTAAAAATGGTTAGTTCAAAAAATCTTATTAAGCTCCTTTATATTTCAATGTTTATTGCAGGTATGTCATATGCCTACCTGCAACTGTTGCTGCCTTTATATTTCCTATGTATAGGTATAGCTGGGTACGTTATAGCTCGAAGGGCTGAAGGTAATACTTTTCATTATGCTAAGCACTTGCAACGCACGGCGCTAATATGTTTCGGCATATTTACTTTTGCAATACTTGCTTTAATGGTTGGAGTTTATATCGACTTCTTGCTTAGCTTACCAATCCCAGAATATGAGGTACTACAGAATAACCCAGCTGAGTTTGTCCAGTTAGCCAGAAACCTACAGAGTATGTTCGGTATATTCTGCTTAGGTGCATTTGGCATTTTAGTATTTAGAGCTTTCAAATGCATGAGCTTCATGGCAAAAGATGAGCCTATATAATTTACTGAACTCAGTAACCTCAATATTAAATTGCTACCGTGATTTCATTTAACCTAAAAATTTATCCCCAAACCAACGCGCAAAGGTACTTGCGCGTTTTTGTTTTCGTTGTTTAATGGTTTTAATTAATTAGCTTATTTAGTGGTTTAGAAATGATTGGAACTGGTTTGTTTATATCTGATAATGCATTTGATGCAGGCTACTTAGATATTATTGATGATTACTTAAAGCAAGAAGCAAAATCAGTTGCTTCGATAAGCACTAACCAGCGCTTGTATTTAAGTGATTACGATATTGAAATCGCGTCATTAAATGAAAACCTGCCTTTCAATGTTACGCCTGCTTATGACTCAAATGGAAAGCCTAACTTCATAGATGCATCTGGATGTTTAGTTGCTGGTATTTACTCAGGTATGGAAAACGAGGTATACCACTCTCTCGATGCTATTAGCTCTAGCAAAGTTAAAAAATACGCCAAGTCACCAGCTCATTACAAAAGAGCATACGTTGATAAAATTGATCGCAAAAGGATTAGCAAGCAAACAGAGCGTACATTCGATGCTGGTACATATGCACATGAGCTGGTGCTTGAGCCTGAAGGATTTTACAATAGGTACTTTAAACTGCTTAACCAAGTGGACTACCCCAACACCCTTAACTCTCTGGATGATTTGCGCGACAAGTGCAAAGAGCATGGCTTGCCTGTATCGGGCACGAAAGCGGTTTTAATTGAGCGTTTGATTACTGCTGACCCAGCTATAGAAATATTTGAGGAAATGCAAAAACAGCACATAATCGCTAATGCAGGTCAATCAGCTGTTGATAAAGCTTATGAGGTAATAGCAGCCTCATCAAGTCGCACAAACCTAATTGACACACTAAAGCATGATGAAGTTAAACCGCTACTTTTGAAAACAGCTATAGACCCTGTAGTTTGGGATGATGCTCACCGTGCTTGTGAAACAATGAGAAATCATGACTTCGCTAACGCTATATTGCAAGATGGATTTGCTGAGCTTTCTGTTATCGCTGAATGCCCTGAAACTGGCATGATGCTTAAAGTGCGCTTTGACTGGCTGACCCGCGATGGCATACCAGCAGACGTAAAGACAACTCGAAGCGCAAACCCAACGATGGCATCTTATCAGTTCGCTGATTTAGGTTACGACTTGCAGGCGTATATGTATACCTATGTAGGTCGCCTAGCAGGTATACCCTGTCCTGAAAACGTATTCCCGTTTGTGACCTGTGAATACATAGAGGCTGATATATGTGAAGTGCTTGAGCTTTCCGATGAAGATTGGGAGATAGCTGGTAGAAATTTTCACAAACACATTAAAAACCTGAAGCAGTCTATTGATACAGATCAGTGGTCGGGGTACACATCAAATAGCTCTTCGATTTTATACCTACCAAAACGTGGCCGCGCATAAGTAGTTATGCGCCACTCATGTAGGCGCATAACCGACACACACAAGACTTCTGCAACACTGTGGCTATTAAGTACCCTCAAATAGCACCACTTATCACAGATAACTCAGAGTGTTTTTTTATAAAATAGCTTGCATGTTCGACTAGGAATTTAAGTTATGAAAAAACATTTATCAAAAACGGCATTGGCTTTGCTCGCTACACTAAGTTTCAGCGCTTATTCTGAGGTCTTGACTTTATCAATGACTGATATGAATAATTCCAGCGTTGAACAAAGTATATCTGATCAATATTTCAATCCCAAATCAAGCATGAGTATCAAAGTGTCCGGGGGGTTAGACAGAAAGCTAAGGCTAACGCTGAAGTCGAGCGCAGGAATAGCAGTACAAACGCTATCTAGCGATGTTATTAATGTGAGCGACCGCATTTCCGCTCTTGGCCGCGATTACTACGGCAAGACGTTTACTATTAAAAAACCACAAGATGGCTCTTATGTGTTGATCGCTGAAATTATTAATCTCAGCGGCAAGGTACTACAAACAGATTCCTACCCCTTGGTCATTGATACAACACCACCAACAGCCGGCGCACCTATAGCCAAGAGTTATGGTGGGGTTGATGGTTTAAATCAGCCAGCTAACGTTTGGTATACCGGTGAATATCACGATAATAACTATTATTCGCCCAACATAAATGATTCAAATTCTGGTGTATCGCATGTAAATGCCATAATCACTGAAGGCTCAGAGGTATTGAAGCTCTCACGAGCTCAGTATGACCAACAATCCAACCAAGCATATATAGGCAATGGTAATGGGTGGTTTCCTAGTGGTGATGATGGTACGCGATTATTTGGCCTACAATTTGAGGTCATAGATAAAGCTGGAAACAAAGGTTATTCAACTAAACAGCTTATGTATTTCGACACAGTTAATAACCAAGCGGAAATGTATGCCGTTTATGATCCTGACTCAACCAATGTTATGGGTGGACAGACAGGTTATGTGCCCTATAAGCCTGGCATGGAAGTTAAAACCAACCCAGTTCGCTCAATGTTTAGGATAGAACGATCTCAATGGTATGAGAATGCCCGTGGGGGTATTATCCCCAATGGTCACAGTGCGGTTTATAAGGATGTAGACCCGAAATATGTATATGTAGTTTACATACGACCACACAACTTCTTTGATAGAAACTATGTAAAATTTTCTGACCGGCGCACTTGGGCTACTGCTGGCGTTAATTATGATATGAAGCTTGCTAGCACTGCACCATTAGCCCCTAAATCAAGATCAATTCAATATAAATTTTCTGACCGTGGATGGTCTTCTTGGAGTCGCAAAGTAAATGTTGGTGAACTACCATTAGAAGTGCTTGCAGCAAGAGGTACAGCAGATGTTAGAAATTATGATCAAGTGTTTAATCACATGGGGAGTTGCGTAATACCAGCGGGAGCCAGCTACTGCGACATAACATACACTCCAGCGCATGCTTTAAACAAAGGCACTTACGGCAACCTTCACTCTGTCGCATCATTTAAGAGTTCAGATGGGGGCCTGTATAGCTCACCGTCTTGGGCAAATGTTTACTGGAACGGGCAGCACATACCGTCAATAACTTCCACTGAATGGTATCCAAATACAAAAAAAGTAGTAGTACATGCTGTCCAGCCACTAAATGGCTATTACTTCAATGCTATTAATATAACTGACGCTTACTTAGAGTCGAATGGCACAAGACTTCCAGCCAAGCTCACTAAGCGTGAAATGAATGGAAATAACTACTCTTATGAATTTGATTTAAGCGGCCTTGGAGAAGGCAATTATGTAGTGAACGCCGTAATGAAAGAAAACCACGAAAACTACTCGCCAAAAGCCCATGTAGCAACGTTTACCAATGACAACACTGCTCCTAGTATTGCTCTTACTTACAAGGGGTTAGCTATTACAGATATGATTCAAGGTATTTCAGGCCTAGCCGTTACTGCCAGTGATGCTTCTACAGTCAGGTTATTAGATGCAAAACTCCAGGGTGGCCCTGCTAACGATGTTGTTTATTTGGCTTACACTTCGACCGGGGCCACTTCATGGAAGCTAGAGCAACCCCGAATATTTCCAGCCCTACTTGAAAGTGAGCTATATACTTTAACAGTAAGAGTGGTTGATAAGTTTGATAATATTGGGACAACACAAGCAAGCTTTAAATATACACCTGAAAACTGGGTACGGTTAGAAGGCTTAAAAACACTTTCGATAGCAGCTAACATAAAGTTTCGGGATGATAAGCCTGTTGCATTAGTTACATCTTCTGAGTTGAGGACTGACTCAGGTAATTTAGCTACGGGCTTACAAGATGCTATTATTAGTTTAAGGTCGGATGCACCCTACTCTATATATATCGGCGATAGCCTAATTAGCGCAGGTGAAACGAAAGATATTAAGTTTGATTTAGGGAATGCCGGGGGTAAATTAAATATTCCTGTTTACCCAGGTTCCAACGTAAAAGACGGCAGTGCTGAATTTATGATAGAGATACCGCAGCTTAAATCCATCTACGACAAATAAAAAAGCCCGAAAGGGCTTTTTTAATTTTGATAAGTATTAATCGTCATTAACATCCGAATCTTCTGCTCTAGGTATTTTCTTTAATTTATTGATAAGCGCCTCTGGAGCGGTTTCCTTTCTTACTACGCTAAAAAGCTGGATAAAATGCAAGCACCAAGATTCTGTTGGTAGCTCGCATTCCTCGGTAAATTTATCAATATAAACAAGGCATTTTTCTAACACCCCTTGCAGCTCTTCATTTTCAGTATTGAATATATCAGTAATTACAGGTGGGCTAGTAACAGAGCTAGTATCTTCAGCTTTAAGTCCAGCGGATGCGCGTTTATTTTTTTCTTTCCAGTAAAAAGTAATAGATGTTACTTTATTTTTTCTGCCAGCTTTAGATGTATTCTCAATGTAGGTAAGCTCTATATCGGTTTTTTCCGTTATTTCGTTTACAGCTGGTATTAAAAACCTTCGTCTAAAATCGCTCATTCTATTATAAGAATCAGGAAGTTGGTAACGCATAATCAACCAGTCAACACTAAAGGTAACTGAATTTGTTTTAGCTGAGCGGCCGGTACTTTTTTTGCCTTCAGTTTGTCCACTTTGTTTAATTGTAACCCACTGCCTCAATGACTCATAAAGCCTCATTGTATAAGCGCTATTGATCTTGGCTACATTATGAAAAAAGAAGCCCGTGTATTTTGTAAGGTCCTTCATTATGTCAACAAGCTCAGCATTAAAGCCAAGCACAGTTACACCTTGTTTTGGCCTGACGCTTCGCTTAATAGTCCACCCTAAGCCATCGAGAGCTTTTTCTCCATCATCGCCATCTTCTGACGGTATATAGAAAACAACCTCTTTCTTATTAAGGCTACAAGATGCCTTCGAAATATCGCGGCTTATATTTTTGTATGGTTCATTGAATTGAAGTGCGTATTCTTTGTGGCTTATGGTTATATCGAATCGGCCTCTGACCTCCTCTACTTTACCGTTCATGACTTGATCTAGGGCAAGATACACAAGCCGTTTCTCGTTTCTCGACAAGTTATATGCTGCTGTAGTGAGCATGTTTGATTGCCGTAGATAGACTTTATTTTGCTCTTGTGTAGATAACTGCTGCATCTAATTACCCTAAATTTATTGCTTTGGTTCAAAAAGTGTCACGATTTTAACTATGATTTATAGTAAATCAAGATATATCCACACTTTTTTAAATGCGTAAGCGAAAGACCTAGCACTAACAACTTGAATGAACACCTATCTATTTGTGTAAATGCTAGGCAAAGTTAAAGCTTGTTTAATTCAGCAACAAATTAACATCTAAAATAGTATAAATATTGAGCTGTACATAACTAAAAAAAGCGACCCTCTTTTTGTCACGGCTTTATCTTCTCTAGGTCACGATATTGGCTTTTTTAACCCTCTTTAAGTCACGAATCATCTTCTTGACGTCACGGCAACACCTCTACAGGCCTTATACACCAAGGCATACAGGGCACTAAAGAAAGGTTTTAATAACACATAAAAAAAGGCTTATTAATAAAAGGTGTGGATATGTGGATAACTTTTTTTGGGGGGTAAACAAGTAAAACTGGGGGATATTTTAGTTTAAAAACCACCAGCCTTAAAAGCTATTAAAGCCAGTAGTTTCTAAATTAAATGAAATTAAACTCTAAATATACACTTTAAAACGCCATAATAAGCCCTACACGCCACTCTCAGGCTCCAACGCTGTTAATTTAACTCGTAGTACCTCACAGTCTGACTCCGCCTTAAATAGAGCTTCTGACAGACCCATCAATCTCTCTGTTGAACTAGTAATTTGCTCAGCTTGTTTTGTGTTTTGTGTTACCAAAATTGAAGTCCTTTTTTCATTTTCAATAATTCTGGTATTTAGATCCTTAATTGTTACTTTTTGCTTTTCAATCTTTGCTTCAAGTTTAAGTGTATTTTTTGAATCAGGTGTTTGTGCCTTACTAAGAGTTTCAACTTTATCTTTAAGCTCGTTGATTTTTACCTTACTGTCAGAATTTGCAGTGGTTAGATTTTCAACTTCATCATTTTTTTGCTTTAAAGACGCGTTTAATTTAATTAATTCATCATTGAGATTTTTTATTTGCTCATCTTTTTCTTCACTTAAAATATAAAGTTCATTGTACGTGTTTTCCAACTCTTCAAGCGAATCAGTTTGATTCTCAAGCTCATCTTTGAGGTTTGCTATCGTTAACTCAAGCGCCTGCTCTGTCTTTAAGTGGGCTGTTGTCAAATGCTTAAGGCATTCCTCACTTTGTCTGCATGACTCCTTGAGGGAGCTAATAAGCTCATTAGTTTCCTCAGTCATTGATTCAGTTGTACTAGCTTGTAAGTTTTCTATCTCTGCATTTAAAAAGCATATCTTCTTCTCGTAATTGCTTAACTGGTTTAATGCATCCGTTAGTTGAGATTGTAATTCGCTACTAACTTCTTTCTCACTCTTTCTAATTTGATTTATTTCAGCTTGCATCTGCTCTGAAATACGAGGCCAAATATTCGTTGCTGCACTATTTATTTGCACTAAAAAAGCATCAAACCACACAGGTTGCTTGGTTGCCGCATGTAGGCCAAACTTAGCTTTGAAAGTATCTAGCCAGTTGGCGCAATCTACATAAGAGCAACCGACACTTATTGAATGTAAGTCACTAACCTGTATATCTTGCAGTTTGTGCCCATCATTCAATTTGCTAACTATTAATTCGTTAAATTCATTCTTAACTGATTCACTTAATAAAGTCACTTAATAAACCTTTATAACGCTGTGTATTGAAGTCGCAATGATACTAGCAAATACCACCTATTTCATTTGCAACTATAACTTTTATTGGTTTTATTGAAATTAAGGGGGTTGCGCGAATAGAAAGATCGGTGATTATAAGAGTAACCAAAGGGCATACCATTAAAAACTGTGGAGAAAGTGATGGAACTTATAGCGGAAAACTCAACGTACTTATTAAATTTTATAGGCCATGCTTGCGCTAATGCTGATTCTCGTAAAACAAATATACAAGCCTATGACTTTGTATATATTTCTAACAAGCAGGGGATTTTATCTATTAGTGGCAGTAATGGCTCTCAAACATTTACAAGAGAAAATCAGTCTGAGTACATCCAAGCCAAAGGTGATGGTGAGCTATGCGTTGAAGCTAGTAAGTTTTTCCAAATAGTTAGAGCGTTACCTAAAGGTCAGCCAGTTAAGCTCAAAGGGCTTAAAGATAAAGACCGTGCTGTTATAAGCTCTGGCCGTTCTAAGCTTCAGTTAAAAATAATTGAGCCAACTACATACCCGCAACTTGAAGTTTTAAAAAATCAAACTGGAAGCTTCAAAGTTGCTGCGAAAACATTTGTTCAACTAGTTAATGATGCCGCTTATGCTGCTGGCCGTACTGATGCTCGCGCTTACTTAAATTCAGTTTACTTAAAAGCTAAAAATAATACGCTTTATGGTGTGGGTACTGATGGTCATAGGCTGTCTGCTATTAAGCATTCAATTGAGGGGGATGGCAATGCTGATTTAGATCTTGTGATACCTATCAATGCAGCTCTTGTTTTTGCACGTTTAAATGAGTCGGCAGAATTTTTGGAGGTGTCATTTAATGGCAGCCGCGCTCAGTTTAATTGGGGTGGCTTGATTTACAGTACAACGCTTGTTGATGGTAAATACCCTGATGTAATGAAATTGCTACCTACTCGATGCGATAGCAAGTTAGTAGCCAACAAAGAAAACCTTGCTGACTCACTAAAGCGTATGCTGGTCTTGGTGTCTGATGATAAACACCCAAAAGTGCAAATGTCGTTTTGTGACAATCTTATAAAATTTAAAGCCCTATCTAACTCCGATGAAGATTTAGGGCTAGATGAAGTCGCTGGTGCGTCTGCTGGAAACGCAATAGATTTTGTGTACGGCCTTAATCCTCGGTATTTACTAGACGCTCTCAACCACATTCAAGGCGAAAATGTTGAGCTGCTATTTACTGATCAACTAAGTGCGTTTTGTGTCGGAGCAACAGATTGTAAAAATACTAGAGCTTTAATTATGCCAGTGAGAATTTAAATATGAAATTTATCAAAAAAGGTTGTGCATGGTGTGCAACCTTTGATTGCTTTGAAATTGAGTTTAGCGAGAACTCAATGACAGTGAAGAACCCCAAGAGTATTACCGAGTTACTAGTTAGATTTGAAACTCTTTTAGGCTTAGATGAAAACTCATTTTTTTATCGAGAATCAAATCTGCGTTGTGCCGTAGTGCTTCCAATGAACCAAGGGTATATTGTAATTATGTTTAAGGATAACCGACTTTCTATTGCTCAATATATTAATAATGATCAGCTTGTGCAGAACATAGAGCTTTACGCTTAAAATAAATCACTTTCCCAACCCCAAAAGGCTACAAATTTCGTTTGTAGCCTTTTGTATGCATGCTATTACGGTGTATTATTTCTACAAAATCAAAATAAGGCGTTTTAATATGATTAAAACTGTGGCGTTTATGCCTTACAGGGATGCTAGAACCTTAGTTCCTAGCTCCAATGCAGCTCTTATAGTAATACATGAGGCAGGTTCAGCTTTTGATGGGTCAATTAATACTAATGGCTGGGGCTATCATAGCTCCATAGGAATTGATGATGCTGCTTACGACATTGATCAAATAAAAAGCCACGGCATAGAGTTTTATGAATATTTTGAAGGTTGCGCAACTAAAGTTGAGGCACTTAAAATCTTAGTTATGATTAAGATGATTAAGGAAAACCCAAATATTGATGATCTTATTATTACGTGTAGAGAAGGTCGCTCATTATCCGCTGCGGTTGCAAAGTTTGTGGCCTCTTCTAATCGTTTAGAGCTTGATGGCGATACAACACACGCAAACTCGTTACTCTATCGGTTATTGAGCAACCCTTATTATTTTGATGAGGCACTAGAAACATACGTGACCCCTCCAAAGGAAAAGGTTACGACAAAGAAAAAACCTAAGAGAAGTTTATTTCCGCTTGGGTGGATAGATGTGTTAATTGAAAAGATTATTGGCTAAAACTAATAGTGCTGCCTGCCCTGTTATGTTGCTTACCAACACTCAGTTAGCATCATGTATCAGGCAGCCCTAAAACTTCACACTTACCCTGCTATTACGAACTCCCATATCGCACAACCAATTTTACCTATACCTACTTGCGCGTTTAGGAAAGTAAGTAAAACTTGCTCTAACTAAATTAAATATAAATTTGAGGTTTAACATGCCAATTACCCCCACCAGCCAACAACAAGCAGTTATTGATTTTAACGGTGCTAACGCAATAGTTGCTGCTTGCCCTGGTACTGGCAAAACAGAAACCCTTATTGAATTAGTTATTAATAAAACCAACGGGGGTCTACCTGCATCGTCTATATGCGTTTTAATGTTTAACTCTGATATTCAAAAAGAGTTTTCAGAACGAATACAAAGCAAAGGTGTAACTGACTTACCAGCTATTAAAACTTTTCATAGCTTTGCTAAAAGCATTTTAACTGATTCAGGTTATCTAACAGAAAATAACTTACAGTTAAGCTATGACAGTGGTAAACAACAAACCAGTATGGCACTTAACTCTCTGAAATCAACTTCCTTTAAAACTAAGAACCCTAAAACAATAAGTTTAATTAAAGAGCAAAAATCTGCTGACTTACTTCTACAATTTATAGGTTTAGTTAAAGCTCGCATGTTGCCAGCAAGTGAGGTGTTTGCGCTATCGGGCATAGCCAGTTCTTATAGTTTTTTAATTCCTGCATATTTTGAGTTTGAAAAGTTACGACAAAATGCAAAAATCTTGTTTTTTGATGATTGGATTGGTGCAGCCGTCAAATTACTTAAAGCTGACTCTCAATATAAAAAAACTTTTTATAAAAAATATTCATTATTTCTGATTGATGAATTTCAAGATATAAATGATTGCCAGTATGAATTAATAAAGCTTATTAAATACGTTAAAGCTAGTGTTGTTGCTGTTGGTGATCCTGATCAATGCCTTTACTCATGGCGTGGCGCAAACCCTGAGTTTATGCTTTCATTTGAAAAAGAGTTTGTTCCATGTACCCGCTTTAATTTAACCACTACTTTTCGATTTGGTGAACAACTCGCCAGCGCAGCTAACAATCTCATAAAAAATAATAAAAAACGATTTAATGCTCTCATGCAATCAGACCCAAGCACACCAGCAACCAAGGTTCAGTTAATAGAAACACCTAAGCATGCAGCAGACCTGGTTGATGCGGTAATAGATACATTTAAAGTAGGTGATAAACCCTCAGACAGTGCAGTTCTTGTAAGAAGGTGGTCGCAAGCAATGCTATTTGAGTTAAGCTTTTTAATTAGGCGTATACCTTACTGCTTACCCAATCAGTATTCTCTATCAAACTCAAAAGAAATAAACCTTTTAGTTACGTTACTTACGTTCGTGAGCGGCAGCGATTTCTATCTAAACCACAATGAAAGGTCGCAAATGTTGTTCGGACTGTTAAAGCAACCCCAAACCTATGTTCAATACTCTGTATTAGCCGATATTGCATCGAGACTTGGCTGCTTGGATATAAAGCAGTGGCGTTCAGCTATTGACTCAATTTGTCACGCAAACCCAAAAAATAAAAACTTAGAAAATGTTAGGGAGCGGATTAACGCAATTGCAGACTTAATGATGATAAGTAAGCGGCCTGCCTATGAAGTATTTAATAAATACTTAGATGATATTAAAATAAAAAGTTGGCTTATAAAAACATCCACTTCAACATCAGAATACACAGAACACCAAGATCGTCTTAGTTGTATTTCTACAGTATTAAAGGGCTTAAACCTAAATAGCTTAGATGCATTAGAATATTTTAGAAAGTTAATTATTATGTCTAAGTCCTCAGTTGATCAGCAACACGGAGTAGCGTTGACCACCATATTCAGAGCTAAGGGGTGTGAATATAAAAACGTATTCTTACCATTTTGGGATGCAGATGTAATGCCAATTAAAGGCGTTTGTGAGTCCTCTTGGATGGAAGTTAACGAAGAAGAAGAGCGCCGCTTAGCTTATGTTGCACTTACTAGGGCTACACATTCAGCTAAAATATTTTGCTCGAAGAAAGCAGGAAGTGAACCATTTAAAAATGCCAGCAAATTTGTAAAAGAGCTTAAGTTAGCAAGCGTTATTAATAGTTAATAACACTTTGTGTGGTATTTAAAATGATTTATTTACTTTCTTTAAATACCGCACATCAAAGCCTTACTCAGCTTTTTAAAACAGTATAATTGCATGCAATAACTGTTAGCTTAAAACCAAAAAAATTATAAAAAACTTTCTATCTAACCGTGTCATATTCAGACTTTAATAAAGTGTCTTTACACAATTTAATATTTTCCTATTTCAGCTTTAAGCGACCTCAAGCTGTCACGAGTTTTATTTTTAAACTCAGAAAGTAGAAATAAACTATACTTTTACCGGTTGCGCGTTCTAGCTTTTAAATTACCTTATGTATCAAAGTTTACAAAAAAACCAGTGAGAAAGCTTGATGCGTAATTTATCAATAAATACTTGGCCATATCGAACACCTGAAAACCCATTTCATTTTACAGTCAGTGAAATGAAAGAGCTGAAACCACTTATGCTTAGATTAAGCAATGACACTAAGCATTCATCAGAATTAGCGTTTGAAAACTCTTTAGCTCACCGCTCTGCCCCGGTAAATGTTGACGCATATGTGTTCTCTGCTGGTGGCAACCTGCCTGCACACGTTAAGGCAGAAACACCTTTACGAAACCTTGCGTATTATGCCTATAGCACTAAGCCAGACATCCCGTTTTACGGGTATAAAGTTAAAAAGGTTTTAAGGCAGCTTTCAAGTAATGTGAGGTCGCAATCTTCGAGCCTTGAGACAGCTTTTAAAGCAAGGTTTTTTACTGGCAATAACCAAAGCCTATTTGGTATGACTGTTGGTTATACTCAGAGTGGCGCTATAACATTAAGAGTTCCGGCGATCATAAAAGATGAAATCAAAGCATCAATGCTAACGCTAGATAATTGTAATAGAAATATGGTGTTAATTACTAAACTTTATGGTTATTACAAGCGCCTAATTAAAGCTATGCTAGTGCACCAAGCATCTGTGTTTGTTAAATGTGCAAATATTTCTTCATGCTCTAAGTTACTTGTGGGTATTGAGTTGGGCGAGCGTGTCTTTTTCGCAGTGCAAAACAACCTTAAATCATATCCGAAAAGCCAAGTGATTTGCTTGGGGCTATCTCTTAAAGAAAAGCAACCAGAGGACGTATTTATAAGCGAGGCTATTGCTGATGCTGTTGTTAACTCCCTGTCTGAACATGAAAGTGTAGCGGTTAACCTTTTGAGCTGGTCTAAAGCTCGATTTGAGTTAAGGCCTCAAATTGACACTACTTATAGCACCGCTGAAGAGTTAGATGCGTTAAAGTATGTTACAACCGGATCAGGTAAAGCGATTACAGAGTTAAATGAGATTGGCCCTTATAAAATAGTAGGCAAAAATAATAAAGTTATTGCCTCCGTAAGTAGGTTGTCTACAGCTATAGATTTTGTTCGCTCTAATTCAGAGGTATTGGAGTTATTTTAAATGTAAAAATTAATTTTCAATATTTTTTGTGGCATTAATATCTAAAATCTTTATTTGCCACTTTTTAATTTCTTAAGTTTTGCTTTACAGGCTACCTGTGTGGTAGTTAAAAATTACAAGGTTTTTAAGGGGGTCTTGGCGCGGCCTGCGAAGACAAAAAAAAGCGCCAAGACCAATTGATTAAATTAAAGCTGATATGCCATTTTTGAACTGTCATAGTTTAAACTGACAGGCGCTAAACATAACTCAAGTATATTACAGCCTCATTTTTAGCCAAAGTAAGGCTTTATGTGTTGAGTTGGTGGCTTATCTGTTTGGCAGTGGAGCAATTACTTAGGCATTATTATAATTAGCGGTTTTACCCACAGGTTTTGGGCCGAAACAAACTTAAATACGCTCGCTCATAACAAGTCCATATACAGTTGAAAGTATATGGTGGCAATTGTATTTCTTCAAGTTAGTGAGCCACCAGCAAAGTTTTTACATCCCTAGCTTCCAGCACTCAAACGTTACGCGTGCTTTCCCTAAGTCTTCCAATGTGTTCGATGCAATAGCTATTGCCTGCATATCTACATCAAGGTTTGATTGTATTGCACTAGTTGAATACCCTTTTTGTTTTAGGGTTTTAATCTGATTATTTGCTAGTTGCGCTTCCTCTTTCTGTTGATCTATTTCCGTGCTGAGCTTTAAATATGTGCTTTCTATAAATGAACACTCTTCTTTCCAGATCTTAAGTTTTTCAGGATCTATCTCATGTTCTATCCTCGATTTAAATACACTGTATTCGTAATTAAACTCTAAATAATCGAAGTTTAAATTATTAATTTCAGGAGTGTGTGCGCTGCACTTTTCTTTGAATGACTTTAACTTAACGGTAGTTGCATTGGTTAGGTTGTCTATGAGCTGGGCGTTATCACCTACCCTTTTGTTGTATACGTTAATTGCGAGTTTCTCTATGTCACTGCCAAATTTAGGGTAAGCCTTGTTTAGTGAAGATGAAATGCTATCAACGTTTTTCTGAATGTTACTTTGCAATACGTAGCATTCGGCATCAAGCTTTTCTTGCTTGGTTGGAGTGTAATTCGTGTTGTAACCGGGGGTTATCAGCAATCGCTTACCATTCCTTGCATCGCCTTTTTCTTGTTGTACCGCTATAGCTGGGAGCGTGAATACCGCTGTGATTAACAGGCAGAGAGTTGTTTTCATAATGGTGTCCGTTATTAAACTTGATTTTTAAGATCAGTTGCCTTGCGATTTTAACTTATAGCGTTAGTATCAGTTATGCAGCCGTAAAGAGCAATAATGCTAAGTGGTTTATTGAATATTTGTTGTGTAGGAATTTTTAAATGACATCAATAATAAGAATTTTATTAAGTGGTTTACTGCTTGTATCAATGAGCAGTCATGCAGAAATAATAGAGAGGCAATATGAGGGCTTTAAAGTCTGGGTCGATTGTGAATTAAGGGGGCACATTATGTATGACTATACAATCGGTAAAGACACTGCGAACCTAAAGAGAAAATCTAATTTTAGAATTGATAAAGAAGTACCCGCTCGATGCCAGCAAAAAAGCAGCTCAACATACAGAATAAACGGTAAAAGTGTTTTTGATAGAGGCCATAGTGCTAGTTATAACCACTTAGAAACTAGTAAGTTGGCTGCTAGTCAGTCAGATTACATGACTAACATCTGGCCTCAACATAGAGTCTTAAATCGCGGGGCTATGTATCAATCAGAGGTTATAGCTGAGTGCTACAGAGAGATTGAGCCTTTGCGTATAATTGGGGGGCCAGTTACCAGTATCCCACCAGTAAACAGTGATTATTTTGTTAGTCATGGCATCCATACTCCTGGGGCGTTTTGGAAAATTCTAATTCGTAATAATCGTGCAATTGCTTGGGTGATGCCCAACACCAGCGAAGCAGCTAAACACAAACTAGATGATTATATAGTGTCAGTTCGGTATTTAGAAAAACTCATAGGCATGCAGCTACCCGTGCCTGAGCACATAAAAGATCTGAAACCACATCAATCTTGGTACATCCCAAAAGGCTGTGATTTAAGCTAAAAGAGATTTCTAACATAAGTGTATAACCTTATTTATTGAAAAATGAAATTAGGCTATTGCGCGTTTGTTGAATGCGCTTATAACTATATTTAATTAACTGTTTAGCATTTGCTAAAAACTTAAAAAGGGAAATGAAATGTTTGTTGTATCTGTTCTAGCGTGTCTAGCTCTTTTGTTTACTCTCATATATAGGCTCTCTAATAATTTAAGCTTTGCTTTTAGTGGTTGTGCCGTAGCGTCACTTATGTTTTTTTGCTCATTAATCTTTGTGAAGTACGAAACAAGGTATGTCAGTATAGATATGGAGAGCCTACTCTTGTACTCAATAGGATTTTCATCCGTACTCGCGGTTTGCGCTGTAATTACGGAGGTGGCAAGGTTAACTGTAAACAATCTTAATAATGCATGTGAATCTACAGATAAATAATAAATAATGATTTGCTTTCGTGCTAAGTTATCTCTGCTTGTTAGCTACACAGAGATTGTTAGGCACTGCATAGTGGCAACGGGATGCACAGTATGCAAATGGGTCATGTAAAAGAAGCGGTAGCTTTTGCTAGAAAGCACTGTAGAGTTCTGTAACTAGACTTTAAATAGGTATTACTGTCTTTGGCTTTAATACCTATATTTATATAATGTAAAATCAATCTTTAATCTCCCTGTCACGCTCTTACCCAACTGTTTTAAGTTAATAGACTTCCCCTTGCTGTGCTTAATAAATTTTTAAAGTTGCTTCCTCACCGTAATTTAATGGGTTGCGCGTTCATACTTCTATCGTTAAATAGGATCAAGAAAACAATAACGTGTTAATTAGAGGTGTTTAATGAATTCTATTAAAGATTTAAAAAACAATATGGCTAGCTTTGAACTGAATAGCCTTAAGTATTTGTACAACTGTGCTGGTGATTTAGTTTGCAATCCGGTACCGCCTTTCTGTGACATTACCAAAGCAGCAGAGTTAGTTGAAATATCAGCAGGCTGGGAAGGTGCAGAATATGCCGTAGCATTACGGTGGGGTGTCCTTGGTGTGGTTGCTGAAATTAAACTAGACAATCAAGAGCAAGTTGATTTGCAGAATTTGATAGACGATTTGAATACGGTATATACAAAATACAATGGCAATAATGGAATAGCGATAGGGTTATTGTCTGTTGAAGGTGAATTGTGGCCGCAGCTTTTCATCCCGAGTGATGTTGTACTCGGTTACCAAAAGCTATTAAACAGTGTCAAAAACGAATTTTTAAACGTTTTAGATAAACATTGCTTTGCTTAATGGTGATGTTCACTGGGTGTCCTAGCGGCACCGCAGGTTTTAAGGCTAAACACCGAGTGTCCTCTGCGACTTGAAGGAGGTCGCTTGAAACGTCTGTTGCAACCCGTATCGGTAGGGCTTAACTCATGGTGTTCTGTGGGTGTTCTGTAAACCTCTTGGAGCGTCGCAGTTAATTAATTACATGTGTCGCTTAAAACTTATGTAGATATAGAGATTGGTGCGAGTATAACCTGTGACACTAATACTCCAATCCGTTTGAAAATATAGCCGCTTATTGAACACCGTCTTGGTAGTTTATAGCACACCAAAACGGCGTTTTAGGATTTACTGTCCTCCGACAATTATTCAGTCGCGGTACTGTTACCAAGTGTTAAGGGGGATATGCTGTAGCTTTATCTAAACAAAATAGAAATGTAAATCCACAGCCAATCAGAACTACAAAAAACATCCAAAAGAAAATAATATAATGAGTCATCATGGATGCAATCATTGCAGGTGGCGAGACAACTTCAAAAAGCAATGCACCGAGAAGTGAAATAGGCAAAAATACTATTGCGATCAATTTCAAAACTCTAATATTATTTACCTCATTCTTACCCCAAACTCGGCAGCGTAGATATTCAACCATTAATTACTTCCTCTATATAATGACAACAGAGCCTTACTTGATAGCATCGGCTCTACATTTTTGTTACTGCTTCTAAATTTATTCATTCAGTTGTCGTTACATTCAATATTTCAAACATAAAATTAGCTGTACCTTCAAGACCTTTTTCGGCTGGGATTACTGGTAAGTATATTCGGCCATCGTTGCTACTTAAATCAAAATCCCACTCATGAGTTTCACCCGGTGCAATTGTCCGCTCTAATATATTAATTGAAAATTCCGAATCTGATCGGAGTGTAAAAACAACAGGTATTTTACCAGATATTAATTGACCGTCATTACCCCTCAAAGGTGTGGACACTATTTGGTATAGTGGCTCATCACCTCGGTTCAGCAATAGCTTATTTGTTGTTAATAACCTACCCGCCTTAAGTGTTACTACATTAGCTGGAACATAACGCATAATCATAGATTTAACTGACTCGTTACCATATTCATCAATAGCTTCTATAGAAAGGGTATAGCTCTCCCCTTCTTGTAATGATGGAAATAACCGAGGGTATTCTAGTTTATATTCGTTATTACCTGTGCCCACCCAATCAAGCATAAGCTTGTCATTTGCAGGACCACCGACAATGGTTACAGATTTGATTTGCGAGTTAGATGCATCCGTTAATTGAATGTTTAATGACTCTAGCCCTTTTACAATGTCGTTATTAAGTAAGGCATCATTTTTGTTATTGATTGTGATCACGGGGCTTGAATTATCAGCCTTAACAGTACCAATTCTTTTTCTAGCTGAGTTACCTGCACTGTCATAAGCGACTACATCAAGTGTAAACTCGCCGTCAGGCAATGACTCTAAGCTTGCATTAAATGTAAAGTGCGGCACTGTATAGTTAGCTACTTGCCCTTTTATCGTATGTATGTCACCTGTATGTACGTTTTTTGCCTCAATAAATGCCGTTGCAATTCTGAAATCAACATAGTGATTAGGGCCTGCATGGTTCCATATTAGGCCACTTACAGTTTTATTGGTCTGGTCTATGTTCATTTCTTCAATTCGAGGGGGCGTTAAATCAACCTTGTAAATCAGAGTAAACGATCCGTGGTTAGCTGAATTTTCTCGGTAGGACGTAATACCGTAGTTTGTGTGGATCATCTTTCCATCTATGTCTTTAAGCTTAATATTGTAATTAATAGTGCAATTATCATCGCCTGCTTTTACTGTGCATTTTTGAGGGCCATAACTTGCACTTACAATTTGGTTATAAGCTTGCGGTTTTACTCTTACGTTCACATTGCTCAATTCTGACCAGCCACTTTGCAATCCAGTCATTGCGTTATAATAGTTACCGGGTGGGAGTTTGCTGCGCAACTGCTTTTCATGTTCATTAAGCGGCCCCTCAACTTCAAATGTATCTTTATTATCAAAAGTAATAGTTGCCCCAAGTATGTTTGGTGGTGCACTTTCAGCTGTGAAGTTTGAACCTATATTTAAATAACCGGTACATAAATCCCCGGTGTTAACTCTTTGCCCTATCAAGGTGCCATTTGATGTAGGTACTTTATTTGCTGTAGCGTAATAAGCGTAGTTGTTATCCACTGATAAAGGGGATTCTGTAATGTCGTATCTACCGTAACCCAATCCGTATCCTTTTACGGGGTCGGCGTAACGGCTTAACTCTATTGGTACTTTGAGTATAATCGAAAGAGGGTTGTGCGGTATTAAGTCCCCAGGCGTGAAAGCTCTGTAGCCCGCTGAGTTAGGTACTCCAGGTATGCCGCTGGAGCTTGGATCTGTAATGCCAATAGCTCTTTGAATTTGGTTTATATGCTTACTATTTGGTGTATCTTTATCAAAGTTACACGTAACCCAATGAAATTCAGAAGAAGTCGTAGCGCTATTACCCGCAGTATCTACTACTTTTAACTCTACTTTTACATCGCTGCTGTACGAAGGGAATTTGCCGCGTACTCCATGGTAAGCTCCTGAATGGTTGGCATTTTGTAAAATAGCAAAGTGGCCGCTTATTATAGCGTCGTACTCACCATGCAGTACCCACTCATTTCCTTGTTGTTCAAACACAGTGTATTTTGCCGTGTCTATACCAGCACCTTCTATTTCAAAGTTAGCGTCTATTTGGTTAACTTCACGTATAGATAAAACCCTTTTTCCATTGTGAACCCATCTAGGTGGGTTGTACGTGTTGTTAGGGTGTTGCACGTTCAAGCTTGTTAATGTTGCACCGGATGTATCTATTGTTAGCTTTGAGCTTTCTGTTTTTATTAAAAGATTATCTTTATCATAAACATTTTGTGTGAGTTCGTATTCTATATCGGTTCTTAGTGATGGTAGCGCAAAAACATGGCCATAAAAATCATTACCCAATGGGTTTTTTATGCGGTCATTCACTGTTATATAATTTGAGTTTTCTCTATAAATATCTAGCCCAGAACTTGTCTTCAGGTGCAGCTCGGTTTTTCTGTCGAGCCCAGCTGACACACCAACTTTTAGTCCATTAGACTTATTAATAAATGCTTTAGGTGAAACAACTCCAACTTGTGGGATGTCATAGAAAATCACTTCAGCAGTAGCGATATTCGATATTAGCGCTAACCCAGAAACCCCAAGTATACTTTTTAATTTTACTATCACTTTAAACACCAGACGGTCATAATTAGTTGTGAAAATTATACCAAATGCAATAGTTTACATAGTTATTTACTCCCTCTATTTAGCAGGTGTTAATTATAAACGCTGGTTGAATGCTGTTAAGTAGTGTCATTTGAAGTATGTTGATACATTCGATCATTTATAAAACCAATAAAAAAATATAGTATTGCGCGTTTAATACATGGAGTTAAGATGAAAGCATATTAAGTTAATGCAGAGATTATATACGATGGATAAAACAGCCGTTCAAGCAATGATTAAGAACCCTAAGCTAGCAATGGAATTCCAATTAACAGGCAAGTTACCGAGCGTTGAAATGAGCCCAGCTACACCCCTGCGCAACCTTATAGATAAGATTCCTATGCGTATGCGCTCTAGCTTTAAAGGAATTAAACTAAGTCCTGAGCTTGGCTTTAATTCAGCAATGCAATTCCATACACTGAGCCAACTTCACACTTGGCTTGGTGCAAATCAAAAAATAGTGCGGGGCAAGCGTATGGCTTACATGTCGTATAGAAAAGCGGGTTTCACCAAGCGCCTAACAATTGATGTTCTTATAGAACATTGTGCAATTGCCCCCTTTGAAAGTGAGCTTAATGTTTTGCCTATTTCAATACAAAAAAGGCCAATCACATAAAAAGCAATTGTCAGCGAACATTAAAAGTTGAAACTTTTGTAGATTTAAACTTTATTTATCTTTTAAAAAAGACATTAAAGATTGAAACTTTATCGAAATTTTCGAGAAAACCCATTGATAGACGCGAAGCGGTGTCGATGGGTAATTCACCTCTCTTTTTCTTTTTTCACCCATATTGCTATCAGTGCAAAAAGAAAAATCAGGATCGTTAACTAACCGCCTAACCTTTGCCAAGCTGAACAAGTCCAATCTAATTAGACCATCAATGTTACGAACAGATAAACTTTGAGGCAAAGGTGTGCAAAAGTGATTTTTTACCTCTACACTGATGCTAAAGGGTTTTTCATTATAATTTAAGGGTTTTCTTGTGGCAAATATCGTATTTGATAAAGATTTTGGACGTTACACTTCGAGTTTTGTTGACACTCACATACTGGGTGCAGAATGGATTGCACAATGCAGTGGATTAACAGTAAAAGAATTACATCAAAAAATTAATGAGCATAAGGATTTAAAGGAACTTGATAATATACTGATGCACGCGAGT